>CAYXRA010000344.1:1206-2569 GCA_964467525.1 uncultured Calditrichaceae bacterium | reverse complement strand
GCTCCGGCGGTAGGACTTGAACCTACAACCTAGTGATTAACAGTCACCCGCTCTGCCGATTGAGCTACGCCGGAATTTATATTTTCTGATTCACATCAGAAACAAGTCATTTAATATAAATATTGCAATTTATTCTGTCAAGTTTTTTAGCCAGATTTAAAGCGACTTTATTTGTTTTATTTCATCGAGCATGGCCAGGTAATTTTCAAAATTGACATAATCGGGAATACTGTTGCTGGAACCGGCAGCATAGCCGCCATTGTAAGCGGCTTTCCCGACGACATCGCGCACATTGGCCCGCACCTCATCGGCCGTGCCGCGGCACAGCAGATCCAGATCGACATGTCCCACCAGACATAGTTTGTCGCCGTAACGCTGTTTTACCTCGGCGATGTCCATGGCCTTCGGTTCAATGGGATGGATGGCGCTGACGCCGCAGTCAATGATATCCTCAAAAACATCCCACAGCAGGCCGTCCGTGTGATAGATCAGCGGTTTGTCGTATTTTTGAGCAAGGTCGCCGATCTTTTTCAGCCACGGAAAAAGATACTGCCGCAGAGCATCGGGCGATACCAGCAGGGCGTTGCTGAAGGCAATATCATCGCTGTACCATAAAACCTGCACCGCATCGCTTTGGGCAAAGTATTCGAACATGCTCAGTACGATTTCGCCCACTTTATCATTGAGCGTTTTCACCAGATCAGGATCGGTGTATAAAGCCAATGAAAATGTTTCGAAGCCCATCATCTCCCAGGTCATGGTAAAAATATCGCCGTACTGCCCGATCACGCCCATGCCCTCGGGCAGATATTGTCCGACCTGTTCAAATTTACTGTAATCAATATCCGTTTTTTCAGGAAAACGGTATCGCTCAAAAGAGGCGGAATCGGTGATTACCCCCTGCCCTTCCGAGGCCCAGTCGTAGGAAAGCGACCCGTCCTTAAAAACCGGATCGCCGCTGACACCGATTTTATCGGGATTAAAATCGACCTGCGGCTGCAGTTTAATATAGTCATAACCGGCCTGATGCCAGAAATCGACATCATCCTTCAATGTTTTCAGCGGACGGCCCAGAAACTGTGCTTTTATTTTCGGATGAATGCCCAGCTCGGCCAGCGGGATGTAGGCCGATTTTTTTCTTTTCAGTGTATCGATCAATACTTGAATATCGGGACGCATAATTATCCTCACCTTCATTTATTTACCGGGCCAATATAATGAATTATTGATAAAAATTGAATTTTTCACGTTGCCTTTCATTCAATTAAAAAGAAAAATTGCAATCAGATTTGTAAGTCAGGCACAAAATCCATTCAAGCTGGTAAACTCCGTTTCCGGATGGGATTCCTCTGCCCGATAAATC
>CAYXRA010000344.1:0-1106 GCA_964467525.1 uncultured Calditrichaceae bacterium | reverse complement strand
TAAATCAGGCAGCGATTAAGGGATTGCGATTTTGGCCAATTCGGGTTGTATTTGATAAAAATTAGTGATATTTTTCTTGTTGATTAATCTTCAATTTTTAACAAATAAAAAGAAGGGATGCATAATACTATGAAAAAGGTATTAGTTGCTACGGTAAAACCGTTCGCTCCTGCCGCGGTTCAGGGCATACGGGAAATTGTTGAAAAGGCCGGCTACCAATTTCTGCTGCTGGAAAAATATAGCGATCAGGGCGATCTGCTCAAGGCGGTGGCCGATGCCGATGCCCTGATCGTACGCAGTGATAAGGTGACTGAGGAAGTCTTCGCCGCGGCAAAAAATCTTAAAATCGTTGTTCGTGCCGGCGCGGGCTACGACAACGTGGACCTGGAAGCCGCCAGCGAAAAGGGCGTGGTAGTGATGAACACGCCCGGCCAGAATTCCAACGCCGTGGCCGAGCTGGCCATGGGAATGATGGTCTACATGGCCAGAGGCTGCTTCAACGGTAAACCAGGCACGGAACTGAAAGGTAAAAAACTGGGATTGCATGCTTACGGTAATGTCGGCGTTAATGTCAGCCGCATTGCCAAAGGATTCGGAATGGAAATTCTGGCCCTCGATCCTTTCATCGAAAAGGATGAGATTGAAAAAGACGATGTTAAAGCGGTCGATTCCGTTGACGCCCTCTACGGGGTGTGCGATTATATTTCACTGCATATTCCTGCCAATGATAAAACAAAAAAATCGATCAACTACGAGCTGATGTCGCTGATGCCAAAGGGTGCCACACTGGTAAACACGGCCAGGGCGGAAGTGGTTTGCGAAGATTCGCTGCTGAAGATGTTCCGCGAGCGGGAAGATTTTAAATATGTTTCCGACATCGCCCCGGAATGTAAAGCTGAAATCGAAGAAAAATATCCGGGCCGCTTTTATTTCACACCCAAGAAGATGGGCGCCCAGACCGCCGAGGCCAATATCAACGCCGGTATCGCCGCGGCCAACCAGATCATCAGTTTCCTGGAAAAGGGCGACCGCACCTTCCAGGTGAACAAGTAGCTATTCTTAAAAACACGCCCGGCCCCCCGACGGTAGCCGGGGGGCTTTTTATT
>CAYXRA010000343.1:0-2570 GCA_964467525.1 uncultured Calditrichaceae bacterium | reverse complement strand
CTGTTTTATACTGCTGCGTATGATGTATAATACCCACACAAAACGACATAGAACCCATATTAGTTTATAAGCGAAAAAATCATAACGACTAATATACCTCAATCCGCCTGCTTTAAATTTTTGTATTGAAATTTGTCTGAAAGGAAATCAATAGGATTTGAATAAAAAAAATTGCGGAGAGGGTGGGATTCGAACCCACGGTACCCAAAGGGTACACGCGATTTCCAGTCGCGCCGATTCAGCCACTCTCGCACCTCTCCGGCATGTGCCGCTCTGACGGGATCATCTGATTGTCCTGCCTGCCGCAACGGTTTGAATCATTAAAAAATATTATTTTAAGCAATATAAATTTATGATGCAAATCTCATTTGAGGAATTAAGCGAATCAAAAAAATCAGGATAGACAGGCATGATGCGTTGTCGAATCATGGTTAAAATATCTTCAAATATATTTTACAATAATTGCGCAAAGTGCTAAATTGATACCTGTGAAATTATCCGCTATTCGGGATTAAAACGACATGGACTGTCGAATTATCTGTGTCAGAGAGCCTAAAAGTATGAAAAGAATGCGGAAGTTAATACCGGCTAATCTGCCCGATGTTATACATTTTTGCTAAAGTGAAATTAAGGAGGAACTGAAAGGTGCAAAACAGTCTGGAAAAAATTCTGAGTAATGTTGACCTGCAATATATTGATCTTAAAGTAAGCGATTTAAACGGCCGTCTGCATCATTTAACGTTGCCGTTTTCCGAAAAAACCATTGAAAAACTAATGAAGGACGGCGTGGGATTTGATGGATCGAGTTATGGATTTCAGCGTGTTGAAAACAGCGATATGATTATGAAACCGGATCTGGATACCTGTATGATCGATCCCTTTCGTGAAGCACCGACCTTAAGCTGTTTTACGAAAATATACAATACGGATGATGATAATACGCCTTATAAGTTCGATTTGCGCAATATTGCGGAACGGACTGAGAAGTTACTGAAAAAATACAGCGCCGGAGATACCTCGATGTGGGGACCTGAATTTGAATTTTACATTCTTTCCGATGTCAGTTTTAAGTCAAGCGCCGAAGAATCGTTTTTCAGGATCGAATCTGAAGAGCAGTACAGCGTGAACGGTTATCACATCGCCAATCCTCTCGATCGGTATGACGATTTTCGTGATAAAGCCTGCACGCTGCTTATGGAAGCGGACATTTCGATTAAATATCATCATCATGAGGTGGGCAGCTTCGGACAACAGGAAATCGAAACCAATTTTGATTCGCTGCTCCGCACAGCCGATCGAATTCTATTGAGTAAATACATTCTGCACAATCTTGCCAAGGAAAATGAACTGTACCTGACCTTTATGCCTAAGCCGATCTGCGATCAGGCTGGTTCGGGGATGCACCTGCATCATTATCTGCTTTCCGGTGGAGATAATGCCTTTTATGAGAAGGGCGGCTATGCCAATCTGAATCAGACCGCGATGTATTATATCGGCGGGGTTTTAAAACATGCCCCGGCGCTGTGTGCTTTGACAAATCCCACAACCAACTCCTACAAGCGACTTGTACCCGGCGTCGAGGCGCCCACGGCAATCAATTTCGGCCAGGCCAACCGCGCTTCCTGTGTGCGGATTCCGAGATATATCAAAGATCCTTTGAAAGCACGATTTGAATATCGTCCGCCTGATGCCACGGCCAATCCCTATCTGGCATTAACCGGGATTTTACTGGCCGGACTGGACGGTATCATTAATAAAATAGATCCGGTGAAAGAGGGCTTCGGACCTTATGAAGCCGATACATACGATCCCAACATCGAAATGCATTATTTGCCGTTTAGTCTCAATTCTGCGTTGTCGGCGCTGGAATCCGATCATGATTTTCTGCTGCGCGATGATATATTCAGCGAATCACTGATCCGGCAGTGGATTAGAGTCAAAAATGATGAATTCAATAAGGTTTCAAACTGGCCCAGTCCGATTGAATTCAGCATGTATTTTGATTTATAGGAAATGGTAAATTTAATAAAAAAAGCTATTGAGCAGATGTAACGAAGGCAAGCAGAAAATAATAATTGAATTACTTGTTTTTGCTGCGCAGTTTCTCAAAGAATTCGTACATCAAAACCGCGCACTCATCCTTTGCCACATTCGGAACAACGGAAATTTGGTGATTCAGGCGCGGGTCGCCGAGTAAGTTGAAAAGACTGGAGTGGGCGCCGGTTTTAATATCCTGCACACCGTATACGACACGTTTCAGGCGGGCCAGCACGCAGGCCCCGGCGCACATACTGCATGGCTCTACTGTAACATACAAGGTGCAATCGCGCAGCCATTTTGCGCCCAGTGTGGCGGAAGCTGCGGTAATGGCAATCATCTCGGCATGGGCGGTGGGATCGTTAAGTAACTCAACCTGATTGTGACCGCGTCCGATAATCCTGTCCCGGTGCACGACAATGGCGCCAACCGGGACATCATCGCTGCCAAGCGCTTTGCGTCCTTCCTTGATTGCTTCTCTGATATAGAAAATATCTTTTTCTTTATTTTGCATAGGCTTTTATTAAATGAAA
>CAYXRA010000342.1:0-2599 GCA_964467525.1 uncultured Calditrichaceae bacterium | reverse complement strand
GAAAATTTTAAAATTTGCAGGACAATTCGGAAAAGTGTACGGGATAATCGGCGGACTGCACGGATTTAAAGAACTTGAGTTATTTGAAAACTTGCGGTACATTTGCCCGACCCATTGCACGCAGCATATTGACGGATTGAAAGAACGCTATCCGCATGTTGTTTCAGCAGGCGGAGCCGGACGTGTTATTCAAATCTGAAGAACATGATGCAGGAGCGTATAATCCGGAAATGATTCAGAATTGTGTCATTAGTCTTAAATCAGGAAGTCAATGTTAAACAATAATATGACGCTTATGCAGGTAGTATTCGGACCGGTGCCCTCGCGCAGACTGGGACGCAGTCTGGGGATAAATAACATACCGCCCAAAATATGCAGTTATGCCTGCGTTTACTGCCAGGCAGGCCGTACCTCGCAGTTACGGAAAAATCGCCGGCAATTTTATGATTCCCGAAAGATTTTTAAATCAGTGCAAAAAAAACTGAACCAGATCTACAAAAAAAGTCAACAGGCAGACTACCTGGCTTTTGTCCCCGACGGCGAACCAACCCTTGACATCAATTTAAAACAGACTATTGATTTACTGAAAACTTTACAGCTACCGGTCGCAGTAATCAGCAATGCCTCACTGATCGATATTCCGGAAGTTCAGCAGGCATTGCTCAAAACAGACTGGCTTTCATTAAAAGTGGATACGGTCAATGAAACTACCTGGCACAGGCTGAACCGGCCGCACGGTAAACTTGATCTGAGTGCAATCAAAGCAGGCATGACGAGATTTGCCGAAAAATATGAAGGTACGCTCACTACGGAAACCATGCTGGTTCGGGACATCAATGATCAGAGCGACGCGGCCCGCAACAATGCCCGTTTTCTGTCAGAAATCAATCCCGATATCGCCTACATTTCCACTCCTGTGCGGCCTCCTGTGGAATCTACGGTAGAGGCCGCCGCGCCGGAAGCGATCAATGAATTTTTCCAGATTTATGCGGAATATCTTCACAAGGTAGAATTACTTACCGGTTACGAAGGCAATAAATTCGAGTCTGCGGGTGAAGCGGGTGAGGATTTACTCGGCATTTTAGCCGTACACCCAATGCGCAGGGATGCGGTGGAGCATTTCCTTGAATCTGCCGCAGCCGACTGGACCGTTGTGAAAAATCTGCTCGACAAACATGAAATTATAGAAACACGTTATCAGGGTTATATTTATTACATAAGGAGCTAAAGGGATGCTGCTGGAAATATTTAAACATGCATTGATGATTACCAGTTTTGTATTCATCATGATGCTGCTGATCGAATACGTTAATGTGCAAACCCAGGGACGCTGGCAGGAATCGCTGAAGAAAAACCGCTGGGGTCAGTATTTATTAGGTGTCTTTTTGGGGGCTTTGCCCGGCTGCCTGGGCGCCTTTACCGTGGTTTCACTTTACTCGCACCGTGTGGTTAGTTTCGGCGCTCTCGTAGCGACGATGATTGCCACCAGTGGGGACGAATCCTTTGTTATGTTTTCTATGTTTCCGATGAAAGCAGCCGGATTAACGCTGATACTTGCCGGAACAGGCCTTCTCGCCGGTTTTCTGACCGATCAGTTTTATAAGAATCAGGATGCTTTGATTGCGCATCTGGGCCATCGATATCCGATGCATGAACATGATACCTGTAATTGTTTTCCCCGGGATTTATTCTGGAAACAATTGAAAAATATTACATTCGAACGTGTTTTGCTGATCAGTCTTTTTGTTGTTTTTCTAACAATTCTTTTAACCGGTTCTATCGGGCCGAAGGAATGGGACTGGAAACGGATCACCTTTATGATGGGAACGCTCTTTAGTCTGTTCGTGGTGCTGACCGTTCCCGATCATTTTCTTGAGCATCATTTATGGGCACATGTTTTGAAAAAACATGTGCCTCGTATCTTTTTATGGACCTTTGGCGCCCTGCTGGTGATCCACAGTCTGGAACATTACATCAATTTAGAAGCCTGGGTGCGCGATAATTATTTTCTCGTATTGCTCATCGCGCTGGCTGTTGGTATGATCCCGGAATCGGGTCCGCATATGATTTTCGTAACCATGTTTGCCAGCGGATCGCTGCCGTTCAGTATTTTGCTTGCCAGCTCCGTTGTTCAGGATGGTCATGGCATGCTGCCGCTTCTGGCCGTATCGCGGCGTAGTTTTATTTATGTCAAACTGATTAATGTGCTGTTTGGATTGGCGGCGGGACTGATCGCCCTGCTTTTATAAGCGGAGGAGTGCCAAACGGGATGTTTTGGATTATTGAAATATTGCGCCAACGATTGTTCCCGCCGGCGCCGGAATCCGTATCGTGTTCGATTTTGTTTTGTCCGATACCGATCCCGATAGCGACCCCGACCCCGAAAAAAATTTGACTAAATGTGACATTTTAATTTATAAGTTCTTACAGACGAGATGGGTTTTAAATTAATGGGGTACTACGGCACCGGGATATCTCCGGTACATTACCGCATACCCCCGGATTCCTATCGGCGCCGGAATCGGTATCGTGTTCGATTTTGTATTGTCCGATACCGATCCCGATAGCGACCCCGACCCCGAAAAAAATTTGACTAAAT
>CAYXRA010000341.1:0-2635 GCA_964467525.1 uncultured Calditrichaceae bacterium | reverse complement strand
ATCGGTACGATGGTCGATCTGGGCATTATTCTATCCGAGAATGTGGTCAAGCATCTGGAAAAGGCGCCGCCGGGTCAGAAATTGATCGAAACGGTTTACAACGGCGCCGCCGAAGTCTCGTCGGCCATACTGACGGCGGTCTCCACAACCATTGTCAGTTTTATACCCGTTTTCACCATGCAGGCCGCCGAAGGCAAGTTGTTCCGCCCGCTGGCTTTTACCAAAACCTTTGCGCTGATTGCCGCTTTGCTGGTATCCTTGTTGTTTTTACCGGCGCTGGCCCATTGGTTCTTCGGATTCCGGATGCGGAGAAAAGCGCTGATTAAATGGCTGAATCCGCTGCTCATCGCCATCGGAATAATAGCCATATTTGCGGATTATCTCTGGGGTTCGGCCATGCTGATCCTGTTTGGCGTCAGCGGAAGCCTCAAACAGCGCTACGGGCAACCGGAGAATAAAACACGAAAATGGTATCATAAAATATTACAGAATTCCGGTTTGATTATTGTGGTGACCGGCGTATTATGGCTGCTGGCCGTTTACTGGCTGCCGCTGGGACCGGGCAAAAGCCTGTTCCTGAACAGTATATTTGTCGCCCTGCTTGTCGGCATCATTTTAGGAGCTTTTATCCTGCTGGAACGCTATTACAGGCCGATGCTGCAGTGGACGCTAAATAACAGGGCAAAGTTTCTCGGCATTCCCGTGGCGACGATTGTTTTCGGCGCCACCATCTGGCTGGGCTTTAATTCGGTGTTCGGATTCATCGCCACAGGTTTCGATCAGGCCGGTTTAAATATCCGCACGACAAAAGTGTGGTCCGGTTTGGCCCACGTCATGCCCGGTATCGGCAAAGAGTTCATGCCGGCGCTCGATGAAGGCAGTTTTTTGCTGATGCCGACCTCGATGCCCCATTTCGGTATGGAATATAACCGTAAAGTAGTCGGTCAGTTGGATATGCTGATTTCCAATATTCCCGAAGTTGAACTCACGGTAGGTAAGCTGGGCCGCGTTGAATCGGCTTTGGATCCCGCGCCCATTTCCATGTTCGAAAACATCATCAATTATAAGCCGGAATTTGTTCTGGATGAGCGGGGACACCGGGTGCGATTCAAAGTGGACGACGACGGGCGTTTTATCCTGAAAACAGGCGACAGCCTGACCAATGCCGAAGCGCTGGAAAAGGGGATCGCAAAGGAAGCGCTGACTGCGGATGAAGACGGCCGCTATTTCCGCAACTGGCGCGAACATATCCAATCGCCGGATGATATCTGGACCGAAATCGTCAAAGTAACTAAAATCCCCGGGGTCACCTCGGCGCCCAAACTGCAGCCCATCGAAACGCGGCTGGTGATGCTGCAAACCGGCATGCGCGCCCCCATGGGCATCAAGGTGTATGGCCCGGACCTGAAGACCATCGAACAATTCGGCCTCCGGCTGGAAGACATTCTGAAACAGGTGCCATCGGTAAAAACAGAGGCCGTATTCGCCGACCGGGTAATCGGCAAACCCTATCTACATCTCAATATCGACCGCCATAAAATTGCCCGCTACGGGTTGAACATCGAAGACGTGCAGCAAACCATCGAGACCGCCATCGGCGGCATGCCGATTACTTCAACGGTGGAGGGCCGGGAACGCTTCCCGGTGCGCGTGCGCTATCCGCGCGAGCTGCGCGACGACCCCGAATCACTGGGAAAAATTCTTATTGCTACACCCACCGGCGCGCAGATTCCGTTGAAACAGATTGTTGATGTGGAATATTTGCGCGGTCCGCAGGCCATCAAAAGTGAGGAAACATTTTTAGTAAGCTATGTTTTATTCGATAAGAAATCCGCTTATGCGGAAGTGGACGTGGTGATGGATGCGCAGCAGGCTATTCAGGAAAGAATCAATAGCCGCGATTTAATTGTTCCCGCGGGCGTAAGTTATAAATTTTCCGGCAGTTATGAAAATCAGGTGCGTGCGGAAAAGAGGTTATTGATTATCGTACCGCTGGTATTCGGCATCATTTTTCTGATTCTCTATTTCCAGTTCCGGAAGGTTTCAACATCGATGATGATTTTCTCGGGCATTACCCTGGCTTTCAGCGGCGGTTTTATCATGCTGTGGCTTTATGGGCAGGGCTGGTTCGCAGATTTTAGTATTTTCGGAACCAATTTCAGGGATTTATTCCAGATGCACACCATTAATCTGAGCGTTGCGGTGTGGGTTGGTTTTATCGCCCTGTTCGGTATTGCCACGGATAACGGCGTATTAATCGCCACCTACCTGGATCAGAGTTTTCAGCGCCGCAAACCCGACAGCCGCGCACAAGTTATGGATGCTGTTGTTGAGGCCGGCGTCCGCAGAATTCGTCCGGCCCTGATGACCGCGGCAACCACGATGATCGCCTTACTTCCGGTGCTGACTTCCACCGGCCGCGGCGCAGATATTATGGTTCCGATGGCCATCCCCTCTTTTGGCGGCATGGTGCTTTCGTTGATTACGGTTTTTCTGGTACCGGTGCTGTATAGCATCAGAGAAGAACGGAAACTTAAAAAGGGACAATCATGAAATCGCTTTTAATAAAATTTCTCATTTTCATGTTCGGTATCAATGCGTTTACATTTGGCGAGACGCTGGAAGACTATTTCCG
>CAYXRA010000340.1:0-2646 GCA_964467525.1 uncultured Calditrichaceae bacterium | reverse complement strand
GCGGCGAAGGTAAATGCGGCGATGGCAAAGCAGCCGAGAAAAAGGCTGACACCAATGACGCCGAATCCGTTGACGCCAAATCTGCCGACAAAAAAGCCAAAGCTAAAGACGCCAAGTGTGGTGACGGCAAATGCGGCGATGGTAAAGCAGCCGAGAAAAAAGCTGACACCAAAGACGCCAAATCTGTCGACAAAAAAGCCGAAGCAAAAGACGCCAAGTGCGGTGACGGCAAATGCGGTTAATTGGTTGAATGTTAAACGAAGGGGCAGCGCATCTGCCCCTTTTTAGTTTATAAGACCAATATTAATTTTCAATACCGTTTTAAAGTCTTTAAATTTCTGAAATCATGGTCAAAAAAGAAAAAGAGAAACAGGAAAAACTTTTTGGCGATTTTCTGGCCGGAAAAATCAACCGCCGTACCTTTCTGATTACCCTTTCAGCCTTTGCCGGCGGATACGGTCTCAGCAAAATTCTGCCGGAAGTTTTGCAGTTGCTGCAGGATTCCGGGCCTTTGAGCGCCGATCAGGGAAAAATCCTCGGAGAAGTTCAGCGCCATCTGTTCCCCGCCAGCGATACCTCGCCGGGCGCGGATGAGATCAATGCCCTGGATTATCTGAAGCTCGTCCTGCTCGATCCGGCGGTCGATCCGCGGGACCGGAAATTCATTATCAACGGCGTCGGCTGGCTCGAAGAAGAGTGTCAAAAAATGTTCACGACCGCTTTTACCGGACTGGAATACGGGCAAAGAGAACAGGTTTTACGGGCAATCGAGAAAGAAAACTGGGGCGAACGCTGGCTTTCCTATTTACTGAAATATATTTTTGAAGCCCTGCTGACCGATCCGCTTTATGGCGGAAATCCGGACGGCATCGGCTGGGAATGGCTGAATCATACACCGGGTGTTCCGCGTCCTTCACAGGCAAATCGCTACGGGGGTATGCAATGAAGGAATTCGATGTCTGCATCGTAGGCAGCGGCGCCGGCGCAGGACCCGTGGCTTATGAACTGGCCCTGGCCGGTTATTCGGTCGTGGTGCTCGAAAAAGGCAAATGGTACAAAGAAGCCGATTTCAGCAAGGATGAACTGAAAAACACCCTGCGTGAGGCCTATTCGCCCGATCTCAAAGATGAATTCCATGTCATTGAATCACCGAATGATGATGGCGGTTTTGAGGCGCTCTCGACGTACGACACCGGAAACAGTTACTGGAATGGGAATCTCGTGGGCGGTTCTTCCAATTTTATGAGCGGCTATTTTCACCGGCTGCGACCGCAGGATTTCCGGTTGCTGTCTGAATTCGGTCCGATCGAAGGCGCCAATATCGCCGACTGGCCGATCACTTATGAGGAACTTGAACCCTACTACGCAAAAGTTGAACATGTGGTCGGGGTTTCGGGACGGGCGGAGAAGAGCCGTTACGCAGCGCCCCGTTCGGATGCAGATTTTCCATATCCGCCCACGCTGGAACACCCGCTCAGCGCCCGGATTGACAAAGCCTGTGAAAAACTGGGCTATACCTCTTCGAAAATGGCCAGGGCTATATTGCCCCGTCGCGAAGGGGATCGAAATGGCTGCTACTATTCCAATTATTGCGGCAGTTACGGCTGTACTTCCGGAGCCAAGGGCGGCTCGCGGGCGGCGCTGCTGGACAAGGCCGTCAAAAGCGGAAACTGTACCATCATCCCGGAGGCCATGGTCTATCGCCTGGAATCGGATGCGAAAGGCCGGGTGACGGCGGCGCACTATTTCGATCAAAACGGCCGTTCACAACGCGTAACGGCGCGGATTTTCAATGTGGCGGCCATGGCCATCGAGACATCGCGGCTGCTGCTTTTATCAAAAGGCGAACGCTTTCCGAATGGACTGGCCAATAACAGCGGCTTGGTGGGAAAAAATCTGCTTTTTTCAGCCGGCGGCTCGGGCATGGGTTTTCTGCCGTATTCGAATTACAGCGATTCGGAAATCGAACAGATGAAGATACGCGGCCTGTTTATAAACCGCTCGCTGGAAGACTGGTATTTTCTGGATAATGACGTTTTCGGCAAATCAATGAAAGGCGGCCTGATCGATTTTATGTTCCGGCACGCCAATCCCGTTGCCCGGGCCAATAGCGAAAAATGGGGCGACGACGGTTTATTGTGGGGGCTGCCCCTGAAAAAACGCCTTGAGAAAATATTCAAAGAAGGCCAGTTCCTGCGGTTTGAAGTTTTCAATGACTGGCTACCGACGGATAATTGCTATGTTTCTTTGGATGCAAATGCCAAAGACAAGTGGGGCAACCCGGTGGCCAAAGTTCGTACGGGCTATCATCCGCATGACCTGGAAGTGGGTCGTTATCTGGCACAAAAGGCTGAAGAGGTTTTAAAAGCATTGAACGCAGAAGAAATTTATTCCAGTGTTTCCGGTTCACCGCCGCCCAATCTGGTTGCCGGCGGCTGCCGCTTTGGCGATGATCCCGAAACATCGGTTCTGGATAAACACTGCCGGGCCCATGAAGTCGAAAATTTATATGTTTCCGACGGCAGTTTTATGCCCACCGGAGGCAGCGTCACCTACACCTGGACGATCTATGCCAATGCCTTCCGGGTAGCCGATCAGATCAGGCAATACCTGTAAGCTTACTTTTGTCTTGTTCAAAAAATCAAT
>CAYXRA010000339.1:0-2657 GCA_964467525.1 uncultured Calditrichaceae bacterium | reverse complement strand
AAGCTTAAATTTAAGTTAATATTTAGAAAAAGAAAAATTAATATGGATGGTTTTCCATGGATTTGCCCACATCTCAATCTGATACGCAACAAATGAAATGAAGGGTTTATGAAATAAACAGCGCTTATTAATCGTCACCCATCCGTCAAACCTGTCTATTCCTTTTCCGGTGCTCTGCCGCCCAGATGGTTGGCGAGAAAGGTTTCCATCGCTTTGTATAAATCGAAGCGGTTTTCTTCGTTCATAAATCCGTGTCCCTCATTTTCTTTAACAATGTACTGCACCGGGATATTATTATCCCTTAGCTTCTCAACAAAGGTATCGGACTCGGAGATATCGATCAGAGGATCGTTGGCGCCGCGGGCAATGAGCAGCGGCGCCTTTATCTGATCAACATGAAAGTATGGTGAAACTGATTTTAAATAAGCCTTATCTTTTTCCGGATTGCCCATCACCGCATAATACATGTCCCGAAATGGTTCGTAATGGGGTGGCAGGTCCTTAAGAAAAGACAACAGATTACAAATGCCAAGATAATCGATCCCTGCGGCATAGAGATCCGGTGAAAATGTGACGCCGGCCAGGGCGTGGTAGCCCCCCACAGACGTTCCGAAAATGGCGATGCGTTCAGGATCGGCAATTTTTTGGTCAATGAGCCACCTGACGCCATCCACAATATCGTTTTCAATTTTTTTGCCAAACTCCTTGAATCCGGCCTGCCAGAAATCCCTGCCAAAGCCAAAAGAACCGCGAAAATTAATCTGCAATACGGCATATCCGCGATTGGCAAGAAATTGCACTTCAGGATCGAATCCCCAGTAATCGCGACTTGAAAATCCGCCATGGGCTTTGACCACCAGCGGCAGGTTTTGTCCCGTGCTGCCCTTTGGCAGTGTTAAATATCCGCGGATAACCAGGCTGTCCCGGGACAGGTAACGGATTGACTGCATCTCGGCCATCTCTTCTTCTTTCAGCCAGGGACTCATTTCAACCAGTTTTTTCAGTTCATCGGTTTCCCTGTTGTAAAAATAGTAAGCGCCGCGGGTTTTATCAGCGGATGTTTGAATGAGTACTTTGTTTTCATCATCACTCATATTAACCACGGAAAGTTCGTAATCGGGCAAACGACGCTGTAAGGCTTTTTGTAATTGTTTGCGCTGATCATCAAAAAAGTGAAACTGACGCCGGTCGGTATGGAAAACCACACCGATTATTTTCCTGCGCTTTTTAGATATGAGTAATTTATACACGTCAACTTCGGGATGCTGATAGAGGACTTCCACTTCCGAATTGGTTTCGGGATCGTACCTGACCACGTATAATTTATCCCTGCCGATGTTAGAAACCGCGTAAAACATTTCATTATCAAAAGTAAAAATCACCGGTTCGATCATCTCTCTGAAATTAGTCTCTAACAGTTTTTCAAACGGTTCGTTTTCATTTTTACGGTAAAGCAGCGCCGTGTTCGTCCCGTCGGCAGTCATAACCAGACGCAGGCGGCCGTCCCAGTCCGTCCACCAGCCGATAACATTTCCCGGATTTTCAGCAATCATTTTCATTTCGCCGCTGTTGATATTGATCCGGTAGGCATCAAACAAAGAAGGATCGCGTTTGTTCATTCCGATGATCATTTCGTCGGGATTATCTTCAAGCTGATTTATCAAAATGGTACGCACATTTTCGAAAGGCGTAAGCTCTGTTAAATTTTTGCCGTCACTGTCCACGGCGTACATGCGGTAATTTAAATCGCCGCCCGTATCCTTCAAATAAATGATACGATTATTATTTGCCCAGAAATACCATTTAATATCGCGCTCGGCGGAAGCGCTGATGCGCATAGCGTCGTCATGATCGATTTTTTGAACGTACACATTCATGCGCTTCTGCCAGGGCTGCATGAATGCCAGTTGGGAACCGTCCGGTGAAAGCTTGAAGGCGCTTTTCACAGGATTACGGAAAAAATTTTCCATGGGGATTAGGGGCGGCTTTTTGCCTTCCCTGTCGCAGGCGGTCAGTAAGATCAGGGTGATGAATATAATTACAGCACTTTTATAGCGGTCCACTTTGCTCTCCGCTCAAGTAAAACTTTACAACAATATAACAAACATTTTTTTACAGACCCAAACTCATTTTAAAATAAAAAAGTATACGCGTCACCTTACCTTTAATTGATATACTTTTTCAAGTAATTCAATTGTTTTGGGATTAAGCGTCATTTTTTTTATTTCCTCAGGGCTAAACCAATTCGCAGCCAGTGCATCGTCTGCCGCCTGCGGTTCGCCGGACAAATAGCGGCCGTCTAAGTCAACGATGACATAATGAAAATTTATTTCATCGTTTTCCGATTTATCGATCAGATCGAAAGCAAAGACAATTTCACCGGCTTCGATCCGGATGGCGGTCTCTTCCAGAACTTCGCGTTCGGCAGCCTGCCGCAGGCTTTCTCCCCACTGAACGCGTCCGCCGGGCAGGGCCCAAAGTCCTTTTCCCGGATTGTATTTGCGTTTTACAAGCAGTATCCGTTTTTCTTTGAAAACCACCGCACCGACACCAATCTGTGGAAATCGCTGCTCATTTTGATTTTTAGACACCATAACTTATTGGTTTACGTAATCCTTTGCCAAACGTTGCAAAAAAATGAAATTAAATGATTTTTT
>CAYXRA010000338.1:0-2677 GCA_964467525.1 uncultured Calditrichaceae bacterium | reverse complement strand
AATATTTCAGCCAAGCTTCTTCAATCCCCCGCCTTCTATCCAGCTCAGACAGTCGGTAAGTGCGCCGGCCATTGCATCGCGACCGTTTTGCCTGATATGATAGGTATGCATGCCAATCGATTTTGCCGGCTTAATGTCATTATTCAGATCATTACCGATCATAATGGCCTCATGGGCAGGGCAATTAATTTTTTCAAGTATCTCGCTGTAATACAAGGGATCCGGCTTGCAGAAATGCGCGTTTTCATAAGCAGTTATCAGTGAAAATGAAAATTGCGATAATCCGGCCCATTCTATGCGGTGCTCGATCGCCCGCCGGGGAAATAAAGGATTTGTCGCAATAACAACATCATTAAAATCAATAATTAATTTCTCAACCAATTCAGGGGCCGCGGAAATCGGCCGGGTATATTTCCTTAATTTCGGAAAATCCTTTTCATAGAATTCATCGATGTGGGGCTGTACCTCGGATTTGGAAAACCCCAGCCGGTCGAAGAAACTGCTTTCAAAAACAGCCTTATTGGAAAGCCTGGCATCCTTGTTTTGCATCATCTCACAGGTTGATTCCATAATCAGATTGGTTAGTTCGCCGGGATGGGCATAACGCCGCATTTTTTCACCAAGCGCTGCAAAATATTTTGGCAGAAAATTATCCATATTTGTTTCTAACAAGGTGTCATCTAAATCTAAAAGTATTGCCTTAATCACTTTTCATTCCTTTAAAATCATTTAAACTTTAACAACTTTTAACAGCATGCCGCTTTCAATGGCAATAATCCGGACCGTTTCCCTTTTTTTAACGCGGCTGTCAGGCGGCTCTATTTGGGCCTTCCAGAGTTCACCCTTATAGCGGACATAACCTGTTGGCTTCAGAATTTCCTGAACTGTTGCCTGCTCACCGATAATGCTCTTTTCCACTTTTCGCTTTTCCCAATCGTATGAAGGCCAGACCAAAAAAAACATCAGGCTGTCTTTCAGAATCCAGACGGCAATAAAGACTATAGCCCCCCAATGCTGCATTTTAAAAAAATCAACAGCTATGATGGCAACAAGACTGACTAAAATTAACATCGGTATCTGCAGAAGTATGTAGCGGACTATTATTTTTGCTGTCCAGCCTCTTTCCAATCCCATATAAATTACGTTGTTATCATTTTATTTATTGATTATCTTACTGCTAAGGTCTGTCTTAAAATTAGAAAGATAAATCAGATGAGACAAATTATTCTATTCCTCAGTATCTTAAGCTTATCTTTTTTTTGGTCATGCGGCAATGAAAACAACGAGGATTCGACAGAACAGAAACAAACTGTAAATCCTGTCGAACGCGATCTCAACGACATTACATCCACTGGCAAGTTAACGGCTCTTACCAGTTACAGCGCAACAAGCTATTTTATTTACCGCGGCCAACCCATGGGTTACGAATATGAGCTGCTGAAACTACTCAGCGAAGCGCTTAACCTCGATCTGGAAATTATTGTTATTCGCAATCTGGATGAAATATTTAAACAGCTCAACTCCGGAAGAGGCGATATCATCGCCCATGGGCTTACAATAACCAAAGAGCGCAAGAAACGCGTGGACTTCACCAAACATCATTATATCATCTATCAGGTACTTGTGCAACAGCGGCCGGATAACTGGCTGCAAATGAAGCAACACGAAATTGACAAAATGCTGATCCGCAGCCCCATAGAACTGATCGGGAAGCAGGTTCACGTTCGGAAAAATTCATCTTATTACGCGCGCCTGCTGAATCTCTCTGAAGAGATCGGCGGCGATATTGAAATTGTGCAGGTTGCCGGCGATTACAGCACCGATGATCTGATCAAACAGGTATCTGATGGTGAAATTAAATACACCGTCGCCGATGATAACATCGCGAAAATCAACCAGGCTTACTACCATAATATCGATATTAAAACCCGGGTCAGTCTGCCGCAGCGTATCGCCTGGGCGGTGAGATCAAATTCACCGCAGTTATTGAAAGCCGTTAATCGCTGGATTTTGGAGAAAAAAAAGGAAACCGACTATTATGTAATATTCAATAAATATTTCGAAAACCGCCGGGCATTTAAAAAACGGATGCACAGTGAATATTTTTCCCAAACCGGCGGCAAAATATCAAAGTACGATCCGCTAATCAAAGCAAACGCCAAACGCATCGGCTGGGACTGGCGGCTGATGGCCTCACAGATCTACCAGGAATCGCAGTTTAATCCCACCCGCAAATCCTGGGCCGGAGCGGTAGGTTTGATGCAACTGATGCCCAATACGGCCAAAGAATTCGGCGCAAGTAAGCTGAAAAATCCCGAACAGAATATTCAGGCCGGTGCGTCCTATATAGAGTGGCTTGAAAATTTGTGGCAGGAGATACCGGATTCCAGCGAGCGATTAAAATTTGTACTGGCTTCCTATAATGCCGGTCAGGGTCACGTTCAGGACGCCCGGCGGCTCGCTGAAAAACTCGACAAGGATCCCGATCTTTGGGATAATAACGTTGCAGAGTGTATTTTATTAAAATCAAAGCAGAAATATTTCAACGATCCTGTTGTAAAATACGGTTACTGCCGTGGTGAGGAACCGTACAATTATGTAAAAGAAATTCTGGAACGCTACGAAAACGTAATAGTTCACCACCTCTCTTATTTACTGCAATAATGAGGGGATTTTT
>CAYXRA010000337.1:0-2722 GCA_964467525.1 uncultured Calditrichaceae bacterium | reverse complement strand
AAGTGTGGCCATTTGGCAACATTATGCGAAAAACTGTTGCAAAATTTACACGGGAGCTGATTTTAATTTCGCCCTGGTGGTCTTCGATAATTTTTTTGGCAATGGCCAGACCCATGCCTGTGCCTTCGCTCTTCGTCGTAAAATAAGGCTCAAATAACTTTTGTTTTATATCGGCGTCGATCCCCGGTCCGCTGTCTGCAATTTCGATTTGCATAAATTCATTAAAATCGCTGACCACGGGCTGAACGCGCTGGGCGCCGATCATAATGATGCCTTTGCCCTGCAGGGCGTCGATGGCGTTTTCGATCAAAATGCGCAGCACCATTTCCAACTGGCGGGCGTCGGCGTGCAAAATGCCGGGCGACACATCGTATTCACGGATAAATTCAATGCCGCTCGCTTCATAATCGCGGTACGCGTTCAGCACGGTATCCAGCAGCGTATGCAGTTCAAAGATACTGATCTGCGGTTTTTCCAGATTGGTGAATTTGAGAAACTGGACCGTCATATCACGCACCCGGTTCATCTGCTGATCGATGGCGCTGAAATCAGCGCTGACCTGCTTGCTCACTTCATTGTTAATTTTTTCCAGTTTTTTCTGAATGGTTTTCTGTTTGAGTACAATGGCCGAAAGCGGCGTTTTGATATCATGGGCCATTTTCTGTACCGTTTTAGCCCAGATTTTCTGGCGGTCGGATTGAATGGGCTGCGAATAATCGGTCAGCTCGATGGCGAATCCGGCCGGCTGACCGAACAGTCCGGGCAGCGGGTAGCCGTTCAGTTTACCCTGAAAAGATTGACGCGCTATGCTAAAACTGACCTCTTCCGTCATTTCCTTTTTCTGAGCCAGCAATTGCCTGATGAATTCCTTTATGGCAGGCAGATGCTGCAACGCATCGCCGGCGGACTGACCGCGACGCATATCGCGTTTACCGGTCAGACGGTTGAAAGTATCGTTCACCTGCGTAATATTTCCTTTTTGATCGCTGATCAGTATGCCCGCATCCAGCCGGCGCAGATGTTTTTGGATAAAGTGCATGTAGGCAAGCAGGGTGTTGATCGATTTAATAATAAACAGAAAAAGGACAAAACAAACCAGAAACAATGCGATCAGCAGCGGTATCCGGTAAGGATAAAAAGGACTGGCGCCATACTCGATTAAGAAGTGCTGATAGTCGACGTGCAGGGAAAGCAGGTTCTGATTTTTATTCCTGAAGCAAATTGAACTCGTGGGCGTACTTCTGAAAAAAGGCAGCTCTAGTTTCAGCACATCACTGAAATCGCTTTTCACCAGATAAAAATCCGCGCCTCTAAAGAGCCACTCATCGATACCGTCGTTATCCAAATCGGCGTTAAACTGAAATTCAAATCCTGAAGAAGCTTCATTAAATCTGATATGCAGGGAATCCGTAATAGCGCCGTTTTTATCGACATAGCGCAGATTGCCCCGGTTACTGTATAAAAGCAGTCGTCGGGGGATTTTTTCACCAATCGCTATAAAACGGTACTGACCTTCATCGGGCAGGTTTTTTTGCCAGAGCTGGCGGCCCTGTAAATCGAAGGCGTATAAAGCGGACGGTTTTTCCACGGCGCCGAAATGGCTGAGCACGCCAAGAATACGCGTGCTGTCGCCGTTTTTAACCGGCTGAAAATGGATGATACCATTGGAATAGGGAAATGCCACGGGTTCGAAAATCAACTGCAGGTTTTCATTGAACAGAAACAGGTAGCATTGATTGTCGCGATAGGGGACCGGTTCATGATAATTGCCCTCCGCCGACGAGGAACCGACCAGAATTTCCATCCTGCCGTCGCCATCCAGGTCGCGCACAATATGGCCTCCGACACGGGATCCGCTGAAAGGCGATCGGGACAGAATTTTCTGTTTGTGAATGCTGAAAATATAGGAACGGCGCGGCTGCAAAGCATTATTGGCGCAGAGATTGATAAGCAGGTCCCGGTAACCGTCCCGGTCCGGGTCGAGCCAGCCGGTCAGCGCGGGCGAAACATCCCAGTTGTCACGCGCAAGGGCGCGGCTTTCCTGCACCGAGGTAATGTATACACGTTCCACAATAAATGGCGAATTCGGGGTCTCCGGATTGATTCCATAGATAAACAGCGAATCGTTATCCTGGGTGATGAAATAGCATTCCTCAATCCCGTTATTATCATAATCGCCGAAGGCCATACTGTTTCTCACCCAGCGTTCGTTTAGCCGCCAGGCTCCGATTTCCTCATTATTCAAATTATACAGTTTGAGCGCGGATTCATTGTTATCGGGATTAAATTTGAATACCAGTTTTTCACTGACGCCGTCGCGGGCAAAATCGTGATACAAAATCTGCGGATTGGCGTCATTAATAAATATTTGCCGGATTTCGCTGCGAAAGGGCTGCAGGGGCAGACTGCCAAAGCGGACAATAATCGCAGTCAGGATCAGCGCCGGCAACAGGGCCATCAGCGCAGTGCGCCGGGAAATCACATGTAGCAAAAATTTCATAAATCAGTTAAC
Organism: uncultured Calditrichaceae bacterium; assembly: GCA_964467525.1. Taxonomy (GTDB): domain Bacteria; phylum Calditrichota; class Calditrichia; order Calditrichales; family Calditrichaceae; genus CAYXRA01. The sequence goes on along the minus strand of CAYXRA010000337.1, from coordinate 210 downwards.
GTTTATAATTAAACTGGAATCAGCAAACTATTATTAAATGTGAAAATAAGATGCACATATTTTCAATGCGATGCAACCGCAATTGCGTGATATATCTGACAAAACGGGTGAAAATTTTTGGGTGCGGAGGAATTATTGCCCGGCATAATTGTAGAGACGACCCAAAGGGTTTGTTCCTATTCATTATTATGTTTCCAACCGGAAACATTT
>CAYXRA010000336.1:0-2750 GCA_964467525.1 uncultured Calditrichaceae bacterium | reverse complement strand
TTTTGGATTGTAATATATTTTCATTATGAACAACCCCCTAACCCCCTTTTCTAAGGGGGGATATTTTTGACCTCTGTGGATTACGGTCAGATTACTATTCCGCTTCAATCATTTTCATTTCCTCACCTTAATCACCCGTGCCGGATTTCCCCGTACAATAGCGTTATCAGGAACATGCCGCGTGACCACGCTGCCGGCGCTGATCAGACAGTAATTGCCGATTTTAATCCCCGGGACCACCGTGGAATTCGAACCCACCAGTGTGGATTCGCCAATCTGCACCGCGCCGGTTAAAACCGTACCGGGGGCAATGTGACTGTAATCGCCCACCACGCAATCGTGTTCCACCGTGGCGCTGGTGTTAATAATACAATGCCTGCCGATCCGCGCACCGGCAGTAATCGCACAGCCGGGCATCACCACCGTACCCGCGCCAATCACCGCTGATGCGGCAACCACCACTGAGGGATGAATCAGCGTGGCATAACGTTCCGCACGTCCTTTATAGCGCTCTGCCTTATCTCTGCGAATGGTATTACTGCCAATGGCAATGATCATTTGGCCAATAGCGCTATCGAATGCATCAATGGGCCCGATGATCCGGCTGCCGTAAAATTCAGTTCCTCTCTTTTGCGGATCATCATCAAAGATACCGGCAACCGCCGCGTCACCGTATGCAGCGCGGATGATATCCAGCACAACTTTGCCGTGTCCGCCTCCGCCGTATAAATAAATTTGCTTTGACATATTGTTTTGTATTTTTCACTAATGTATTTCTGGTTTATGATGAAGCAGCCATCGCCAAACCGGAAATATCTCTATGGTATATTGATCAGTGTGAATCGTTTCTTCATCATTTTCGGTTAGTATAAGTCCAGCTTTTAAGTTATACACTTCCATCGCTTCTCTCAGGCCACGCAATTCCCGTTCCCTGGTTTCAGACTCATGAAGAGACCAGCTGACCTGAATCGCATGTACAATTTGGTTCTTTTCCCTGACTAAAAAATCACACTCATATTTTTGGCGATGATAAAAAACTTCTTTTCCCCGGCGTTTGAGCTCTATAAATACCAGGTTTTCGAGTAAACGTCCGTTATCTTCAGAGGTATGAAAACCCAGCTCGTGAGATAGTGCGTTATCTATAAGGTATACTTTTTTTGGATTTAATAGCTGTTTTTTTAAAGCATAATCGAATTTATTGACCAGAAAAATCAGATAAGTATCTTCCAGGTGTCGTAAATAATTTTTGGCCGTTGTCGAATTTTGTACGTTTATCACTTTACTGATACTATTATAAGTAATCAGTTTAGCAATGTTACTGGATAAAAAATATACGAGTTCCAGTATTTCTTGTTCGTTGGTAAGTTTGTTGCGTACCATTACGTCGCGATAGAGCACGCTCTCATACAGGGACTTTAAATACAGCCTGTTCTCAAATTTAAGGTAAGCGGGAAAACCGCCCAATTTAAAATACTCGTTAAATCTATTTTTTAACAGCCCTTTCGTTTCTGTTTTATAAAAATCATTCAAAGAATAGGTCACTTTTTTTAAGGCAAGAAATTCCGCGAATGAAAAAGGATATAACTCTAATTGATAGTATCGGCCGGTCAAATGTGTTCCAAGCTCTTTGCTTAACATAGATGCATTTGATCCGGTTATAAAGATTTTGTTGCCCTGTTCATACAATCGCCGGACAAAACGCTCCCATCCTTTTATATTTTGAATTTCATCAAAGTAGAAAGTGCTCTGTTTACCATATAACTCGACGAAAACTTCAAGAAGCGCCTGAAAATCATCGACCGTAAAATGTATAAGCCGGTCATCATCAAAGTTTATAAAATAATCTTTATTACGGTTATTCTGTCTGATTTCATGAAGTAAAGTCGACTTGCCACAACGACGAATACCGGAAATGACGACGATCTCATTGTCTTTTAGAATGGAATCATCATGCAGGCGGGGGATATATTTAAGATTTCTAAACACCTCCTGCTGGTCGAGAATTATTGAAATGAGTGCATCACGTTTCATAATAAACCTCACCGGCAATTTAAAAGACTTCCATTCCCAATGCAACCTTTTGTACAAAAGCTTCTATTTAGAATAGATACTTTAATTTAAAATTTGCTAATGACAATGGAAGATTTTTATTTCTGTAAACCGCCGTTGCCGCGGAATTTCTCCGCCGTAGCCTGACCGTCCTGACTGATCCCCTCACGCTTGAAGACCTTAAGCAGGGTAATAAACAGAATTTTTACATCCAGCCACAAGGACAGATGATCCACGTACCAAACATCCAGTTTAAACTTATCTTCCCAGGATAACGCATTACGTCCGTTGATCTGCGCCCAGCCGCTGATGCCCGGTTTCACCTCATGACGGCGCGCCTGTTCGGCAGAGTAGAGCGGCAGGTATTCCGTCAGCAATGGACGCGGCCCCACCAGCGACATATCACCTTTGAGGACATTAAACAGCTCCGGCAGTTCATCGAGACTGGTTTTTCGCATAAATTGTCCGATTTTAGTCAGACGCTGTGCGTCCTGTAGCATTTGGCCCTGATTGTCTTTTTCATCAGTCATGGTGCGGAATTTATAGAGCATGAATGGTTTGCCGTTTAATCCCGGGCGCCTGTGCTTAAACAGTACCGGCGCGCCGATTTTCAGATATAAAAGCAAGCTTAGCAGCAAAAATACCGGACTGAGAATCAGGATGCCAATACCGGCAAGGGTAAAATCCAGGATGGGTTTTAA
>CAYXRA010000335.1:0-2786 GCA_964467525.1 uncultured Calditrichaceae bacterium | reverse complement strand
GCAGAAACGCGGGGCGTCGTCCATCATGCGTCCCTTGCTGTCTTTGAGGTGTATAAAGTTTAAAAATTAAACCGGGAGGAAAGGTTGATGCGCATGGATAAAATTGTTGAATAACCATAGATCACCAGGCCGCATTTTATCTCAGGTGAAAATGATCGAAATACAGCGTAGTCGGTTCGGTAATTTCGGGTAAAAGCAGGTTTACCGACCTGATATTGTCCAAATCAATTTCACGCTTGGTCCCGGATGTTTTTATTCCTTTTAATGGAATAAGAAACCGGTTGTGATCCGGCATCACCGTGAGTGTTTTATTGAAACGATGCGTATGGGGTACATAAGACTTGTAATTGCTGATAACCAGTTCGATGTTTATGCTGTCTTGCCCGGGATTAAAAACATATAACGATAAAGTGTCGCCCGCCCGCCAGTCGGCATCAAAATGGCCGAAACGCAGGCTCGCTTCTTTCCGGGGAAAAAACGTAACTCGTAAACTGTGCTCACCGTGTACTGCAAAACTATCGCTTATGGCAAACGCCGAATGACAATCCCAGGAGATAAAGTTCAGCTCGCTGTCATTTTCGAAACTGAAATTGAACTGTGGATATTGCTGCCGGTCCCTTTCACATGATAAGAAAATGATGAAAAAGATTAACAGGGCTAAGTACCTTTTCATCGGACTACCTCTTTTCGGGGACAAATTTGAGCACGGCAATCTGGGGCGGCACGCCGAAACGGATATCCAGGTGCGAGGTGCCGATGCCGTTGCTGACGAACAAGTGTTTATTCTGCTCAGCAAAATGGCCGTACATGTGTGACGGGTCCGGTTTGCGCTCGACCAGTTTCCAAATCCAAATCGGCAGCCAAACCTGCCCGCCGTGGGTATCGCCGCTGAGCATCAGCAGGTTCTGTTCGCTGCTGATGTCATTATAGGGCAGCGACGTGTGTGAGAGTAAGATCGCCGGCAGACTGTCAAGCGAGGCCGCCAGTTGCCGCTTATCATAACGGTGGATATTGGGTCTGGTGTTTATGCCAATAATTTTTAGTTGCTTACCCCCGATTTCAATCACGACCGAACTATCCCTCAGAAAGCGCACCCTGTGCCTGGTGGGTGGCTTTGCCGTACCCTCGGTGTGACAAAACAGACAATGCCGTCGGGACAGTGTATAATCGGCATCACCCATAACCGCAAAAACGCCATAAGTGGCGTTGAGTTTCGCTAAAAAATGTTCGGCCTTGTCGTAAGCCGGATTGCCGCTGAACCAGTCGACATAATCACCGGTTAAAAAAATCAGGTCGGGATTTAATTCATTTATTTTATCCAGAATGGCGGGCAGCAGATGATTTTTATTATCGCTGATATGAATATCGGTCAGATGCAGTACGGTTTTATCTTTTAATACGGCAGCCAGACGATCGTTCCTGATTTTGATAATATCAGTGGTTATTTGCCGCGGCTCGATAAAATGGGCATAAAGAATGATGGCCGCGATCAGCGCAAAAATGATCAAAAGTACTTTTTTCAATGACTTCACTTAATTCAATCAACCGGTTAACATTTAAATTCTCGTCAGTAACTGCCGCTTAATTTAGCTGGCAAATCTAAAAAATATTACCGTGTCAGACAAAAAAATCATTGCTGTGAAAATTTGGTTAGGTTTAAAGAGTAAATTTTCGTGGGAATGTAATAACAGATAAAGGATATTAAGTTTGTTTAACGGAACAATTAATCATAAATTCGTATTTTTATTGTTTCGGAGTCAATATGATAATTCCTGAACTGTTGTTGCCGGCAGGCAGCTTCGAAAAAATGAAATATGCTTTCGCCTACGGGGCTGATGCGGTTTATGCCGGTATTCCGCAGTATTCCCTGCGCGCCCGTGAAAATGATTTTACCATCGAAACCACGGCGCAGGCGATAGAATACGCGCGGAAACTGAATAAAAAAATCTATCTGACGATGAATATCTATCCCCATAATCGTAAGATTAGCGGATTTATCAAAATGCTGGACCGGGTTGCCGAACTGAATCCCGACGGCCTGATCATGGCCGATCCGGGGATGATTGCCGCAGCACGCCGCCGCCATCCGCAATTGACCCTGCACCTGTCCACACAGGCCAACACCCTGAACTATGAAACCGTCAAATTCTGGCGTGATCTGGGCATCCGCCGTATCATTCTGAGTCGTGAGCTGAGTCTTGATGAAATCAAAGCCATGCGTGAGGCGGTGCCGGATATCGAGCTTGAAGCGTTTATCCACGGCGCAATCTGCATTGCCTATTCGGGGCGTTGCCTGCTGTCCAATTACTTCACACACCGCGACGCCAATCAGGGCGCCTGTACCAACGCCTGCCGCTGGCAGTATCAGGTTTACGGCGCCGGCGATAACGGTCAGAATACGGACTATGTGCCGCTCAAAGGTCAATACTTCATCGAGGAGAGTGAGCGCAAAGGCTCGTTCATGCCCATCGATGAAGATGAGCACGGCACCTATATCATGAACGCCAAAGATTTATCGACAATAAATATACTGGATGAAATGATCGCGGCAGGCCTGGATAGCCTGAAAGTGGAAGGCCGGACCAAATCGGTTTATTATCTCAGCGTGATCACCCGCGCCTACCGTAAAGCGCTGGACGCTCTCGCCGCCGGTGAAAAAGTACCCCAATCTGTTCAGGATGAAGTTTATACCGTGGCCAACCGCGGATACATCAGCGGTTTTCTGGAACGCAATCCGCTGGAAAAAGGACAAAATTACCAAGAGAGTCATGCTGATAACCAGACGC
>CAYXRA010000334.1:0-2887 GCA_964467525.1 uncultured Calditrichaceae bacterium | reverse complement strand
CGCCGCTGTTTTATACTGCTGCGTATGATGTATAATACCCACACAAAACGACATAAAACCATTTTTTTGGGGTAAATGTCCAAGCCCAATGATGTTCTTCAATCTCTTAAAAGAAATTTCTATTTGCCACCTAAATCTAACCAAAAATATTTGTCCCGCCCGAGCGGGATAAAACTGCTAAAAAATCTCTTTCCCCCCCTCCCCTACTCCAAAACCTCCCGCACAACTTTCCCCGGCACATGTCCCAGACATTTTTCCATCAGCCGTCCCATCATATAGCGCTGTTCAGCCCGCGGTGATTTGAACGCCGGCAGGTTTTCCTGCTTTATCACTTTCAACAAACCGGGCAGTTCCTTTTCCGTTACTTTGGGCGGTATATATTTTTGCAATTCTTTTTCAAATTTCATCGTCGGCTTTTCCAGGAAATTTTCGATCAGCGATTCCCCGGCATCCAACAGCGCCTGATACTGCTGTGCTTTTTTGAAGAAATCTAACCAGATTGCGTCCGTGAGTTTTTCCACAGGTAGTCCCTTACGCTGCCAGTGTTTGGTGGATTCGAACAGGTATCGGCAAATCCACTGTACGGGCACATCAAAACGCTCCGTCAGTTGATCGAACAGTGCCGCCCGCGGCGATGCGGCGATGGAATCAATCAAATGATCGGGAGCCTGCATTGCCCTGTACCTTTTTTCTTTATCCCAGATCGGCTCCGGCACGTTACTTCCGATTTCCTCCATCCGTTCTTCGCTGATTTCCAGCGGTGGCAGATCGGTATCCGGATACATGCGGTCCGGCCCGGGCAGAATGCGTTCGAAGCCGTTGGTGCCGTCGGCCAGGGCCTGACGCGTTTCGCCGGGGATGCCCTGGGTCGCCTCGCGGGCGCGAATAATAATTTCCTCAACCGCTGTTTTGATATCCTGCCTGCCGCCCCAGACCAGAATCAGAGCATCGTGGGCATTAGCATTGATCGCTTTGCGGATCTTTTTCCAGGTAAAACTATCGATGGTTTCCTCGGTGCTTTCGGAAGTCAGAATATTTGGCAGCCGGGTCAGGCAGGCCACCACACGCACGCGGTCGGAAATTTCTTTGGAAAAGACTTTACCGGTCTGGGTGGGATAGCTGAGCATACCAAGAAAGCCCTTCAGTTTGACGCAGTGCACTTCTTCGCCGCGACTGAGGGCGCGCAGGATCGGGTCCCAGGATGTGTGGGTCAGCATCTGTGTCACATCGATCGATTCGGCCTGAAAGGTTTTATCCGTGATGCCGCGCTGTTTTAGTTCATCTTTGATTTGCAGCAGGGCATGCTGGCGTGCCGCTTCATTATAGATAAGCAACGGAATCAGCGGAATGCGCGCAACGCCCTTGATTTCGATCCGTGTGCCGCCGTTGATACTCACATTCACGTCCTGCCGTGCGGCGCCGATGCCGGTGCGCACTTTACCCGTGCTGCGTACCAGCCTTCTTAGAATATTGGCCACGTCGGCCACTTCCTGCGGGGTGCGCATTTCCGGACGGGTGACGGTCTCGATGAGGGGCATGCCCAGGCGGTCGGTCAGATACACCCGCTGATGACCGATATCCGAAACCTCGCGACAGGCGTCCTCTTCCAGTCCAAGCTGTATTAAACCGATTTTGCGGTCTTTGTAAGGAATCCAGCCATCCACGCCGACGATAGTCGTGCGCTGAAACCCGGTGGGAATGCTGCCGTCCAGATACTGCTTGCGGGCGATGTGGATTTCGCTGACCAGTTTATAATTCATCAGCATGGCGATTTCCAGGGCAATATCCAGGGCCTGTGGATTAATTTCGAAGGGCGGGGTGTCGTCCATTTCATAGGTGCAGACGGTCTTGTGATTGATCTGGTAGATGATTTCCTTGCGTGTTTTGAATTCCATCAGCGCGGTGCCGTCGTACTCGCCCAGCTCGGAAAGTGTGGGACGCATGTGTCGCAGAATTTCGGCGTCGTATGTTTCGCTGTAACAGGCCGCGGGACAGCGGCAGAATAATTTCTTTTCAGTGAGAATCTGCTGGTGAATTTCCAGTCCGGAACGCAGACCGAGCTCGGCGTAGTCTTCCGCCTGCATCTGGTCGAACGGTTTGAGTAATTTGGCCATCGATAATCCTGTCAGTTGGTCAATGATTTTGGAAAAGAGGATAGTTTACGAAATCGTAACCTATGAATCAATTGCCGCTGCGGGTTTTTTACCGGAAGAATGCACCGTGAAAAGGTCGCAAAGGACGCAAGGCAGAAGATTCGTGTTTGTTCACGGTTAATTATAAAAACTGATTTCCGGCAAATTTATTAATCGCAACCAACGATTACCAGCCTGACGATACCAGCGGCCTTGCGTGAATTTATTGTTTTAATTAAGATTTTGTAGGCTGGATGATCACCGTTATTAAGGAACTTTTAATGATCAGGGTGAAACTCTGACCTCTGTCCTCTGACTTCTGACTTTTGCCCTCTTTACCCTTTCCTGTCCCAGCAATAAGTGCAAACCTTGTCCTTGGGCAAACCGATAGCCGCGACCATATCATTGATAGCCTGATAGGCGAGTGTGGTCAGTCCCAGGCGGGCGCGGATTTTTTCCACCATAGCGCGATAGGCGTCGTTGCTGCTTTCGGTGTATTCGTTCAGATCGGTGTCAACTGCGGCGGCGTCCAGCTCGCCGATAGCCCGTCTGGCCGCCAGGTCCATTTCCGATTTGGAACGCGAAAAATTGAGGAAGGGACAGGCGTAGATCAACGGCGGACAGGCCGGGCGCATGTGCACTTCTCTGGCGCCGTATACAAAAATACGCTGAATGGTTTCCCTGAGCTGCGTGCCGCGCACGATGGAATCCTCACAGAAAAGAAGGCGCTGACCGTCGATTAATTCGGCAATGGG
>CAYXRA010000333.1:0-2904 GCA_964467525.1 uncultured Calditrichaceae bacterium | reverse complement strand
TCGAAACGGACGCTGATCAGAAAGAGTCCGCTTGCATCTTTTTTCAGGAGCTGTTTCAAATCCAGTTCGTGCTGCAGCCAGCGATTGCGTTCGCTGCCGATGACCAGTTCTTTTTCGGCGATTGTAACACCGACGCGATTCATCTGATAATCCAGATCGCCGCGCCGTTCGCGGTTGCCGTCCAGACGTTCGGTTTGCAGGAATTGGCCAAGATTATTTTCAAAGACGCGCATGATTTCCAGTTTCACGCGACTTATATTTACGGTCTGGAACAGAATTTTGCTCTGATTGGCGGATGGCAGAAAAACGCCGCCCGAGGCGAATCGAATTTTGGGCAGCATATCTTCGAAGCGCACCGTTTCGCGCAGTTGCTTTTCGGTTTTGGTGGCCCAGCGGCTGCGCAGTCCGGGCTGGATAATCAGCTCATAATCTTCGCCCCATTGAAAATCACCTTTGATCAGCGCCTGATTGCCGATCACGCTGAGCTGAATACCGGCATCCGGATCCACGTTGATCAATCCCCGAATATCCTGCCTGGAATCGATTTCATCGGAAAATTTAACCCGCAGATGCGGCTGTTTGCCCTCCTCTTCGGTGATCACATCGGTGACGGTAAAGGCTCTGATCGCCGGGATAATAAAAGTGCGCCTGAAATCATGAGAAATGTCCGTTTCATCCTTGCTTATTGTAAAATCGATGCGCTTTTGCGAATCACCGCGTCGGACTACCTGTGATTTAAAAACGAATATACGCTGATTTTCTGCTTCCGACCAGCTCAGCGACAGTTGACCGTTGTGGATTCTTGCTTCGGCGGCTTTTTCAACTTGGGCCAGTTCGGTTTCTTCCGTGAACGCGACACGTCCTTCCAGAAATAGCTGTTCCGGATTATCCTGTTGCACTAATTTCAGTTCGGCGTCAAAATCGCCTATTTCCCTGCCGGCCACCTGAAAGGTGAATTCCAGGTCCCGCAGGTTTTTCTCACGGAATCGGGGAAACAGGGCGTTGAGATCCAGTTTAACCTGGTATTGCCCGCGCAGGGGCAGGGGCCGGTTGGGCTTGAATATCAGCGTACGCCGGTCCAGCCATTGGGTGGTACCATCAATGGACGGATCAAAATCGAAAACATTTTTTTTCAGTGTTTGTCCGCTTAAATTTTCTCCGACCATTGCATCGACAAAAACCACCTTAACCGGATCGGTGGATTTCAGCATACCGGATGATACCTGGCTGACCATTTTTGCCGTTTCCGGGTAAATTGGCCGGTCACCCGTTCCTTCCTGTTTACAAGAAATTAAAAACGTGATCAGGGAAATGACAAAAACAAAACACAAGGCCGAATTTGCGAACCTGTTCGCATTTGGAAAAAACATACCGTTGACTTTCATTTAAATGTCTCCGCTGTTTTATGTAATCAATTCGATTCATTTCATGGAAAAAAGGAAGTGATGCATTGCCCTCTAAATTATGATCATTTTTTGATCACAGCGTTTCCAATTCAGTCAGTAATTTAATCAATTTGTGGCGTTCCAAAATGTTTAAAGGACAATATAGCAATTATCTAAAAATAAATTCAATAAATCAAGAAGATAAATTGCAAAAATTGTCGTCATTAAATAAATTACCCATTCAATTTTAAGGAACAGGATCAGCATATTTATATCCGCGGGCGGGGACATTGCCATCATTTTTTTAGCGTTGAGTGAAAGATCAGAGGTTTGGTGTTTTTTTTTAAGCGACAATTCCCGGTTGCCGGATGGTTTTCCCGGCAGTGAAAGCTGTTACAGAAAATCGAATTGCATTTCAGACAGCTACAAAATATCAGGAGAAATTATGGATAAATATTTGAACGTTGCCATAGAAGCAGTAACTGAAGCATCGGAGATTTGCCGGAAAGTTCAGCGGCAACTGATTTCGGAAGATACGCTGGTTAAAAAAGACCGCAGCCCGGTTACCGTGGCCGATTTTGCCTCGCAGGCCATTGTCTGTAAAATACTGAAAGAGCACTTTCCGGAAATTCCCATTGTCGGAGAAGAAGACGCCCGGAGTCTGCGCGATCAGGAAAACGCCGCTTTACTGGAAAAGATCGCTGCCTTTTTACCGCAATGGAATCAGGATGAAATATTAACCAATATCGATCATGGAAACGGCGCACCGTCGGAACTTTTCTGGACGCTCGATCCGATCGACGGCACCAAAGGTTTTTTGCGCGGCGATCAGTACGCCGTGGCTCTGGGACTGATCGAAAACGGCAAGGTGATTAAAGGCGTGCTGGGCTGTCCCAATCTGCCTTTTGAGGAGGATAGTGCCAAGGGCACCATCATGTACGCTGCCAAAGGACAGGGCGCCTTTGCCAAAGCGCTGAACAGCGATAAGCAGCGTGAGGCAAAAGTATCCGACAATACAGCGGAAGATATTGTCCGCTTTCTGGAAAGCGTCGAAGCAGGACACGCTAATCACGGCTTGCAGGGCGAAGTGATGAGCGCTTTTTCCGGACGCGCGCAGTCAGTGCGTTACGACAGTCAGGTTAAATATGCCGTGCTGGCTCAGGGCAAAGCGGAAGTGTATTTGCGTCTGCCCAATCCGGCCAAACCGGATTACCGGGAGAAAATCTGGGATCACGCTGCCGGCGTGGCCATCATTCAGGAAGCCGGAGGCCGGGTAACCGATAAATTCGGTAAAGAACTGGATTTTAGTCAGGGTAAAAAACTGACCGAAAACCGCGGTGTGATTGTCAGCAACGGCAAAGTGCACGAACGGATTATTGCGTTGCTGAATGGTTAAAAATCCGACCCGGGGTCGGGGGTCGCTTTCGGAATCGGGATCGAAAAAAAAGCGACATTGTAATAATAACGTTTACAAGAACAATGAACAATTTGAATGGACAAATTGATTCTGCAAAAAGAC
>CAYXRA010000332.1:0-2926 GCA_964467525.1 uncultured Calditrichaceae bacterium | reverse complement strand
TTTTCGTGGCAGAAAAAAGAACCGCCACTAAATCACTAAAACACGAAGGGGACACGAAAAAGATTTTAGTGTTTCGATGCCGTGCTCTGGGCATTGTTTAATCGGAGCACAATCCGTTATTTCCCCGGCGCAGAGCGCTTCCAATGGGAAAAGTTGTTATCCATCCTGAATATTATGTATCCGGATTTATGTACCGGTTCTCAAACGCCGTAAAAATTCCGGTACCATTCCACAAAACGCTTAACGCCCAACTCGATCGGTGTGGCCGGTTTGAAGCCCACATCTTCCATCAGATCATCCACATCGGCATAAGTGGCCGGCACATCGCCGGGCTGAATAGGCATCATATTTTTTTTAGCCTTTTTACCCAGATTGTTCTCCAGTACCTCGATCAGGTAATTCAGCTCCACCGGATTGTTATTCCCGATATTGTACACGCGGTAGGGCGCCTTGCTCGTGCCGGGATCGGGATCATCCGATGACCAGTCCGGATTGGATTCGGCCGTGTGATACATGGTCCGGATCACGCCTTCCACAATATCATCGATGTAGGTGAAATCACGACGCATATTGCCGTAATTAAATACGTTGATCGGCTGATCGCTCAGTATCGCTTTGGTGAAAAGAAACAGCGCCATATCGGGTCGGCCCCAGGGTCCGTATACCGTAAAAAAACGCAAGCCGGTGGTCGGCAGTCCGTAAAGGTGGCTGTAGGTATGGGCCATCAGTTCGTTGGCCTTTTTCGAAGCGGCGTAAAGGCTGACCGGATGATCGATATTCTGATGAATGGAAAAGGGCATTTTGGTATTGGCCCCGTAAACCGAGCTGGATGAAGCATAAACCAGATGTTCAACTTCGTTGTGGCGGCAGCCTTCCAGAATATTGACGAATCCGATCAAATTGCTGTCCACATAGGCATAGGGATTTTCGATGGAATAGCGCACGCCGGCCTGGGCGGCCAGATTAACCACCCGCTGCGGTTTTTTTTCTTCAAAAAGGTCGTGCAGCCGTTCACGGTCGGTCAGGTCGATTTTATGAAACTCGAAATTTTTGAAGGTGCTCAGTCGTTCCAGCCGGGCATGCTTCAGATTAACATCATAATAATCGTTGATATTATCAATGCCGATAATCTCTGCTTCGGCATCGCGGCACAATTTTTCACAAAGGTGGTATGCAATAAATCCCGCGACCCCGGTGACCAGTATTTTCTTCGCCATAATTGATCCCATCGGTAAATGATTTTTAATAAAAAACGTTATCCCTTAAAAAACGACTTAAACAAAGCGCATATCTGTTCCAGCTCATCGATGACGATGCCCGTCCCTGACGGGAGGCATAATCCATCTTCAAACAGTTTTTGTGACACGCCGGAAGTATAAGCCAGGGCGTCCCTGAAAACCGGCTGCAAGTGCATCGGCTTCCACAGCGGCCGCGAGTCGATATTTTCCTTTTGAAAAGCCTGCCGCAGGGTCTCGCGGTCGACGCCGGCGACCTTAGGATCAATGGTAAAGGCGGAAAGCCATTTATTCGATTTGGTGCCGCTCAGTTCCGGCTGAAAAACCACGCCGGGTAAATTGCCCAACTGCGCACTGTAATAATCGAAGATTTTGCGCTTTTGTTTAATTCTTTTATCGAGGATAGTGAGCTGCCCCCGTCCGATGGCTGCCAGCACATTGCTCATCCGGTAGTTGTAACCGATGTGGGAGTGTTCATAGTGGGGCGCATCGTCACGGGCCTGGGTAGACAGGAAGCGCGCCTTTTTGGCAATTTCGCCATCGCCGGTAATTAACATGCCTCCGCCGGAAGTGGTAATTATTTTATTGCCGTTAAAGGAAAGGATGCTGTAATCGCTGAAGGAACCCGCTTTTTTGTCTTTATATGTACTGCCCAGCGCTTCGGCGGCGTCTTCGATTAAGGGAATTTTATACTGATCGCAGATGGCGATGATTTCGTCGAGCATGGCCGGCTGACCGTAAAGATGCACAAGGATTACGGCTTTCGGTTTTTTGCCTTTGGCCAGTCGTGCTTTAATCGCCGCTTCGAGCAATTGCGGATCCATGTTCCAGCTCTGCGGTTCACTATCGATGAACACCGGTGTGGCCTGCTGGTAGGCGATGGGATTGGCGCTGCCGCTGAAGGTCATCGACTGGCAGATTACCTCATCCCCGGCTTTAACGCCCAGCATCACCAGCGCCAGGTGAATGGCCGCCGTACCGGACATCAGCGCCGCGGCGTGCCCGGCGCCCAGGTAAGCGCACATTTCCTTTTCAAAGGCATCCACATGGGGACCCAGCGGTGCAATCCAGTTGGTCTCAAATGCATCCTGCACAAATTTCAGCTCTTCTCCGCTCATGTGCGGCGGCGAGAGCCACAATTTCTTTTCCATAAATTTTCTCTTTATAACATCCTGTTAATTTAGTATTTGATAGTATTCGCTTATTTAATGAGCCTGTTTTGTTCAGCGGTTGTTGTTAAATAGATGAATGCAAGGATTGAAAACATCAGTTCCCCCCTTAAAAAAGGGGGTTAGGGGGTTGTTCTTTTCAATTCACAAATCTTGTCAGAGATTAATCCCAGGGCTTCATTAATGTGACTGATTACATAATATCCATCAAATCGGATAACTTTCAGTCCAAGGCTTTTCAGTTTATTTTCTCTTTGATCATCATACTTTTCTTTTCCATCATGCGTAATACCATCTATTTCAATTACTAAGCTTAGTTTTGGACAATAAAAATCTACAATATAATTATCAATGGGCTTTTGACGGGTAAACTGACATCCATTTAATTGCCGGCATTTTAAATACTTCCAAAGCAAACGCTCGGCAAAGGTAGCATTATTTCTCAGTTCTTTTGCGCGTTCTTTTAGTTTTGGATTGTAATATATTTTCATTATGAACAACCCCCTAACCCCCTTTTCTAAG
>CAYXRA010000331.1:0-2948 GCA_964467525.1 uncultured Calditrichaceae bacterium | reverse complement strand
CGATAAGCGTTCCCAATGCCGACTGGAACGGCAGCGAAACGATTACTTTTACGGCTACCGATCCGGGCGGACTTTCGGACGGCGATCCGGCAATTTTTACGGTTACCACGGTCAGTGATACGCCGCAGGTCAGTGATATTCCCGATCAGATTATAGACGAGGGGGAAACGTTCGCTCCCATTCAACTGGACAATTATGTGACCGACGCCGACAATACGAATGATGAACTGACCTGGACCTACAGCGGCAATGATGAACTGTCCGTAACAATCGATGATAACCGCGTGGCAACCATCACGACGCCGGGAGAAAACTGGCACGGCGCCGAAACCATCACCTTTCGCGTCGAAGATCCCGATGGATTGTCGGACAGCGATCCGGCCCTGTTCAAGGTACGCTCGGTTAATGATCCGCCCGAAATAACATCGCTGCCGGATACCGGGGCCGTACAGGATGTGCTTTACGAATACCAGGTTACGGCCAGCGATGCCGATGCCGGCGACCGCCTGATTTTTTCCTTGATAACTGCCCCCGGATTTCTGTCCATCGATTCACTAAGCGGTCTGATCAGCGGAACGCCGCGTGAAGCTGACGTCGGCAGTCACCCGGTCTCCGTAACCGTGACCGACGATTCCGGGGCCGTCGATCAGCAGGATTATCAGCTCACGGTACAGAATCAGAACGATCCGCCGGTAGTCAGCGACATTGCCGATCAGACCATCGAAGAAGGGCAATCCTTTGCGGCAATTAATCTGAATGATTTTGTCAGCGATCCGGATAATGATGACGCGGAAATTTCCTGGACATACAACGGTAACACGGAAATTATTGTTTCCATCGATGAGAATCGCGTGGCTACTATTAGTCCGCCCGACGCCGACTGGAACGGCAGTGAGACTATCACCTTTACGGCTACGGATCCGGGTGGTCTAAGTGACTCCGATCCGGCTCTGTTTACGGTTACCGCCGTCAATGATACGCCCGTAATTGTATCCGATCCGGTCAGAAATGCTACCCAGGATCAGCTCTACCAATACCCGGTTGAAGTGGATGATCCCGACGAAGATGATGTACTGACCTTTAGTCTGACAACGGCGCCCGCATTCCTTAACATCAATTCCGAAACGGGCCTGATCAGCGGCACACCGGCGGAAAGCGATGTGGGACAGCATCAGGTAACAGTGGTCGTCAGGGATCAACAGGATACCGGCGATGAGCAGGAT
Source organism: uncultured Calditrichaceae bacterium (assembly GCA_964467525.1). Lineage (GTDB taxonomy): Bacteria > Calditrichota > Calditrichia > Calditrichales > Calditrichaceae > CAYXRA01. The sequence continues at coordinate 1,725 of CAYXRA010000331.1, read as the reverse complement.
TACACCCTGACCGTGGATAACCAGAACGATCCGCCGGTGGTATCGGGTATCAAAGATCAGGAAATTTACGAAGGACAGCAATTCAATGTCATTAGTCTCGATGATTTCGTTCACGATCCGGATCACAGCGATTCAAATATATCCTGGACACATGCCGGCGATACGTATTTGCAGGTGGTGATAGATGAAAAGCGCCGGGCGACCATCACCGCTAAAGACAAGGAATGGAACGGCACGGAAAACATTATCTTTACGGCCACCGATCCGGGCGGCTTGTCCGATTCCGATACGGCGATGTTTGCCGTTGTACCGGTTAATGACCGGCCCGTAGTGGCGGGTATCCCTGACCAGACAATTCTCAGCGGCGAAAGTTTTGCGCCTTTTAACCTCGACGACTACGTCAGCGATCCTGATAACAGCGACGATCAGATCGAATGGCAGAGCAGCGGCAACAACGATTTAACGGTGGATATCGACGCTAACCGGTATGTAACGGTCACCGCGCCCGGTCCGGCCTGGAGCGGCGCGGAGTCAATTATTTTTACGGGAACCGATCCGCTGGGATTATCGGACAGCGATACGGCGCTGTTTACCGTGCAGAACACCAATCTGCCGCCCCAATTCAACGGACCGCTGGCCGAAATCAAATTCAACGAAGATGATTCGCTCTTTCATTTGATTAGCGAATGGTATGCTTCAGTCGATGATCCGGATCACCCGGATAGTTTACTGATTTTTAATGTTACCGGTCAAAGCGATTTTATCAGCACCCGCCGGGAAGACAGCGGCTATTGGTTCCGGTCACTAACAAACTGGTTCGGACGCGACACCCTGTCGCTGATTGCCAGCGACGGTCAGTTAAGCGATACCGCGGCCTTGTACATCGCGGTCAATGCGGTAAACGATCCGCCGGAGATATTGGGATTGCCCGATAGTCTGACCTTTGCCAGCGATTCCAGCGCCGGGCTGTTTATGGAGCAGTATGAGAATGATATCGACACTGCGCCCGAAATGCTGCAATGGTCCTTCACTGCGGCAGATACCGCCCTGCATGTTGAATTCGATCAGCAGAATAAGTATCTGAGACTCAGCGCGCCGCACTTTGCCGGATTTGTCAACCTCTTTGCCGTGTTGACCGATGACAGCAGCGCACAGGACCGGGATACGATTGTGGTACGCGTTAAAAAAGCTACCGCTCTGCCGGATTTGTCGGGTAATCTGCCAATGCAATATGCTCTGGATCAAAATTATCCCAACCCCTTCAATCCGCAGACCACGATACGCTTCGCCCTGCCCGAAGCGGAGCGGGTTACGATAACCCTGTACAATGCCGCCGGACAGAAAATCGCCACCCTGCTGGAGGCCCGCAAAGAACCGGGATATCACGAAGTTCAGTGGCAGGCATCGAATTATGCCAGCGGAATTTATTTTTACCGGATTGAGGCCGGCCGTTTTATTGAAGTGCGCAAGATGATTCTGCTGAAATGATGTGATGCCGGGAAAATAATTTTTATCAAATCAGCTCTGTACAATAATGCTCTTTTTTCTTTGTACGCTTTGTGCATTCATGGGGCAGGTTGTGTTCATTTATACTTCCCGCGACAGATCAATGCAATTGGTTTTTATTTATAATCCGGTCTGAAAAATGAAAAGTACATGAATTGCTTCATGAAATAACTTATATTAAAATGAAAAAATTTGCCAGCTAAATGGGATCGGGCATGA
>CAYXRA010000330.1:0-2993 GCA_964467525.1 uncultured Calditrichaceae bacterium | reverse complement strand
CGCTGTTTTATACTGCTGCGTATGATGTATAATACCCACACAAAACGACATAGAAGGCGAAATGTTTTATGACCCTGCAAAAGAATTCCGGAACCGTTCCGGCAGAATTTCTATGCACTTCACTTGATGCGTTTCCGGATTAACCGCCGAATGGATTGCATGGACGAATCAGCAAGTTTGTCCCGTTTTGAGTCTGGACGTCCCTTCCGGGCTGGACGCCACACTGGGTTTTATCGATGAACCGCCGCAGCTTTATACCCGGCCGCTGATCAGTTTGAAGATTGATTATCCTTTTGCGGAAAATTCCATCCTTCGTATATAGTGATCATCACGCTTCTGCTGTGATTTAGTACTGCCGGGATTTTTCGGTTTAATCTTATTATTCCTGCGAAATTGATTGGATAATGAAGCATGCGGGACAGGGTAGTTTAAATGTCACGCTTTGAGCGACCCTTTCAAAAGGCATAACCGGCTTTAAAATAGACTTTATGCCGGTTATCATTTGCGTATCCATATAATAAATGTATCGGTCCCACAGGCGCATCCACCTGCAGGCCGATGGTATATCCTGCAAGCGGATTTTCAAAAGAGATCTTTTCGTCACTCACTTCGCTCAGGCTGAAATTGGTCAGAAGATACCAGCGTTTATAAAAGTTAATCCGGTAACCGAGGCGCAAACCTGCCGTATGCCGTCCCCAGAGTTCATCGGGATTGTAGCCGGGTAAGTCAAAGGGACCGCCTATCCGGAATTTTTCATAAACGGGAATAGCCTTTTTGGATGTTCCGATCATAGCGCTGGTGATGAGTGTCTGAAATAGGCTCAACTTAAAATATCGCACGAAATGAGTTTCAAACTTACTATAAAACTTTGCCGCATCAGCGTACTCAAAACTGTTTTCAGCCTGAAATAAAAATTTAGTACCCGTATCGGGAAAATTTGAATCATCCCGACTGTCATAAATCAGATGGGCAGTTATCAGACCATATCGCTGAGATTGCCGGTTCAGATTAAACGTTGAATTATTTTCGATGACATTATCGGTAAATTTCAGGCCGCCTAAAATCAACCATTTGCGCGCCGGTTGTATTCCGGCGGAAAACCGGACAACCCTGCGATGTACGATAAGCCTTCCTGAAGCCCGCCCAACATTATTGTAAATAAACGGACTCTGCAGTTCATAATAGGCTTCATTGTTAACCGTTGCCGGCGTGGCAAAAAAACGATCATTCACTATCGATAATCCTGCTTTATTAAGTGTCTTGCCAAGGCGTATAAAGGGCATAAAGCGCTCGCCCCAACCAAAGAAATTAAAATGAGCGATTTGTATAAATCCGCTAAAATCATCTGTTTCGTTATAATTAACTCCAAAATTTATCGTGCGCGGATATTTTTCGCTGACATGAATATGAATATTTATTTTGCCCCCTGCCCCCGCGGTAAGTTCCAGCCAGACATTCTCAAAAAGACCCGTTGAATATATTCTTTCCGTACCCCGTTCCGCCTTTTCCAGATCGAAGGCCTGGCCCGCTTTCAGTCCGAATTCAGTCAGTATCAGTGATTTTCGGGCTTGTTGCCGGCCATGAATTATAATAGAGTCGATTATTTGACCGTCGGGTATTGTTTGACCGGAAATTGATTTTCTTTTAGATACATGGTTTGTATCGCCGGCTGTGCGCTGTTTTATTTTTTTCATTTGGGACGTCGTTGCCCTGTATCCGGCTTCAATCAATGAATCCAATTTGGTATAATCATAGGCTGAATGTCGGCCCAGTTCCGGGCGGATGATCACATCGCTTTTCTTTTCACTGCTTTTCTTTAGCTCCCGGATCGAAATATCAAGGGCGTGTTCCGCAATATCCAGCACGTTTCGTGGTTGTTCGCCTACAGGAAACAGGCCGACGACGTCACTGGAAATAACTACATCCGCGCCCATTCCGCGCACCGCATCCGCAGGCAGAATATTGGTTACACCGCCGTCAATAAGTTTCCGATCACCAAAGCTAACCGGGAAAAAATAGACCGGAATCGCCATACTGGCCTGAACGGCGCGGGATAGTTCACCATGATTAAGGCTCAGCGTCTCTCCGCTGGAGGCATCCACGGCCACAGCGCGGAAGGGAATATGAAGGCTGTCGAAATCGGCGCCGGCCTGATAGTTGGCGCGGGCTAAATATTTAAATAGCAGATTGCTGATACGCTGCCCGTTTTTAAGCCCGGGCGGAATGTACAAGCGCCAAAAATCAAAACGCAGGCGCAGCAGCGGTTCCATGATCCCCAGACGTTCGCTGACAAATACAGATTCCGGGACGGGATCATCATCAAACAAAGATGCCCAGTCAATTTCGTGGACAATAGCGCGTAATTGTTCCGCCGAATAACCCGCGGCGTACAGGCCGCCGACTACGCTGCCCATGCTGCTTCCGGCAATGTAATTTATTTGAATGCCCTCTTCCTCCAGCGCCTGCAAAACACCAATATGGGCAATGCCCCGCGCCCCGCCGCCGCTTAGCGCTAAACCGACTTTGATTGCCGTGTTCGGATTGGGCTGAGCAGTCAGCGTAGTCTGATATAATAATACAATAAAAATAATTGCTGTTAACCGGTTAAAAATATCACCCATTTTTGGGTCCCTCATATATTGAAAACAGAACCCTGTCCGCCAGCCGCCTGCTTATGGAAGAGGTCGCTATAGCCGCTGCTCTGTGAACCAGTGTTTTCTCATCAACCTGTTTGTTATGCCAGTCAGCCTGATCCAGGAATGCAAATATGCCGCTCAGTTTACGCATGGTTATGCGAACCGCCGAATCATCCCTGGTCATGGTTGCCTTCAGTTCCTGCCCGCCTGTGATCAGTTCATGAACCAGCAATTTCAGGATATGCGGATTGTCATCCCGGAAGCGGTCTAAAATATTCCCGACTGTTTTCTGGTTTTGTGCGGTTACAGATTTTTGAATTTCGCTGTAAATTTTATTGACCACCTGTTTCAGGCTGC
>CAYXRA010000329.1:0-3102 GCA_964467525.1 uncultured Calditrichaceae bacterium | reverse complement strand
GTTGGCAAAGTCAGAGATACACGCTCAGATTTCGCAAGTAAGAATCTAACTTTAATAAGTAATCTCAATTGGATTTAAATTCACCGATTAATCCCTGAATGCTGGCTTTGGCGTCACCGAACAACATCCGTGTATTTTCCTTGCAGAACAAATCATTGGCTATGCCGGCAAATCCTGCGGCCATGGAGCGCTTCAAAACGAAAACGGTTCCGGCCTGATCCACATTGATGATCGGCATCCCGTAAATGGGACTTTTTTCATCATCGCGCGCCGCCGGATTGACCACGTCATTCGCCCCGATCACCACGGCGACATCGACATTGCCGATGTTGGGATTAATGTCATCCATTTCCACCAATTTGTCATAGGACACGTCGGCTTCGGCCAAAAGGACATTCATGTGTCCGGGCATACGACCGGCAACGGGATGAATGGCAAACTGCACGTCAATGCCGTTCTTCTCCAGCAATTCACCCAGTTCCTGTACTGCATGCTGGGCCTGGGCAACCGCCATGCCGTAACCGGGAACAAATACCACGGAACTGGCCGATTCCAGAATCAGATAAGCGTCTTCGGCATTGATCGGTTTTACATCACAATCGCCATCGTCGGCTTTTTTGGAAGTAACCGCCCCGAACCCGCTGAACAGTACATTGGCCAGGGAACGGTTCATGGATTTACACATGATATTGGTTAAAATAATGCCGCTGGCGCCAACCAGGGCTCCCGAGACAATCAGCACATTATTATTGATAACGAATCCCGCGGCACTGGCGGCCAGACCGGAGTAACTGTTAAGCAGGGAAATGACCACCGGCATATCGGCCCCGCCGATCGGAATCACCGTCATAATACCGATAATCAGTGAAAGTATTACTATACCCAGGAATACATTGTACTGTTCGGCAGGACTTACAATGAAAATAATTCCCGCAGCAAGCACACCCAGCAACAGCACCATATTAATCAGACGCTGGCCGCTGAACAGTAACGGATTGGTACTGATTATCCCGCTCAATTTGCCAAAGGCAACCAGACTGCCCGCAAAAGTAACCGATCCGATCAGCACGGTCAGGAAAATAGTGGTCAGGCTGAAAGAAGTTAAATCAGCGGCGCTGTGAAATGCGCCCCAGCCCACCAACAGACTGGCGATACCGCCGAAGCCGTTGAAGATGGCAACCATCTCCGGCATCTGCGTCATTGCCACCAGCCTGGCCGCAAGCACACCCATGAATGAACCGATCACTATACCAATGACAATCCATTTAAAATCAATTATTTCCCTGCTGAACAGCGTCACCACAACAGCGATCAGCATGCCCAGTGATGAGAGCAGATTACCGCGCCGCGCCGAAGCCGGCGAGCTCAGCTTTTTAAGTCCGAAAATAAACAGAACCGCGGAAACGATATAGGCCAGATTAATGATTAATTCTGTGTTCATTTTTATTTTTCCTTAGCTTTCTTTTTAAACATGGCCAGCATGCGGTCGGTAACCAGATAGCCGCCGACAACATTGATCGTAGCAAAGGCTACCGCAGCGGTAGCCAGAATAATCATAATCGTATCATTCGCTCCTGAACCGGCGGCAATCAGCGCGCCGACCAGCGTAATTCCGGAAATGGCATTCGAGCCCGACATCAACGGCGTGTGCAGCGTTGCCGGAACTTTTGAGATGATCTCGAATCCCAAAAAGATCGACAGCATCAATATGAATGCCAGATATATGGTTGTTAAAATATCCATTTTTTTACCTCATTTTAACTCTTTGAAACGTTCGTTCAGGATTCTTCCATCCTGACAAACCAAAGTCGATTTAATGATGTCATCATCTGATTTTATTTGGAAACGCTTATCCGTTTTATCCCAGTATTCCAGCATAAAGTTTTTCACATTGCTGGAAAACATCTGACTGGCATGAACGGCAACCCGCGCCGGCAAATTTTTAAGTCCGATCACTTTTACCCGGTTAAACTCAATCTCCTGATCCGGCATGGAACCTTCCACATTACCGCCGCTTTCGACAGCCATATCAACAATAATGCTGCCTGCTTTCATTTGATTGATCATTTCTCTTGTTATAATACGCGGCGCCGGTTTGCCAAAAACCTGGGCCGTCGTAATGACGATATCCGCCTGGGCGCAATGTTTGCCCATTTCCTGACGTTGCTTTTGCAGTTGTTCTTCCGTTAATGCTTTCGCGTAACCATCCTTGGTCTGTCCCGTTTCGCCCAAATCGAACTTGACAAATTTTGCGCCCAGCGACTGCACTTGTTCCTCGACGACCGGACGGGTATCGTAGGCGAACACCCGGGCGCCCAGGCGCTTGGCAGTGGCAATGGCCTGTAAACCGGCGACGCCAACGCCGATAATAAAGACGCGCGCCGGTGTAATGGTACCGGCCGGAGTCATCATCATCGGTAATATTTTATCGCTGCGCTCGGCAGCCAGTATTACAGCCACATAACCGGCGAGATTGGTCTGGGAGCTGATCACATCCATTTTTTGTGCCCGCGTGCTGCGCGGGATCATTTCCAGGCTAAAAGCGCTGGTGCGCCGCTGAAGAAAAGCATCAATGAGTTTTTTATCGATCCTGAGCGGATTTAAATGACTGATATGCAGCGAGCCGTCTTTGAGCGCCTGCGCCTCCTCCGGAGTCGGCGCATTCAGACGCAGAACAATATCGGATTGCTCCAGGAGCGATTGCCGGTTTTCCGTAACTTTGGCTCCCGCTTTCCCGTACTGTTCGTCATCAAATCCAAGACTGCTGCCTAAAGCGGCCTGGACTTCGACCTGCGCGCCGGCGCTGACCAGTTGCCCCACGTCGGCCGGGATCATCGGCACACGACGGTCATTTCCGTTCGACTCTTTAATGATTGCTATTTTCAATGTTAAATTTCCTCCGAATTTCTTTTGGACAAAGAATATGCCATCGACCGGACATGTTTACTATTAATGAAAAAAAGTGGTTGAATTATTCCCGGACAGGCATATCGACCGCTTATTTATTAAAAGCATCAAAATATTATTTCGATGAAACACATATTCTTAAAACCAGGCGTCAGCACAATTATTCTTGAAATTACCATCTTTTAAGCAATGTGC
>CAYXRA010000328.1:0-3193 GCA_964467525.1 uncultured Calditrichaceae bacterium | reverse complement strand
TGCAAAATCATGAATGTTTCATCTGTTTAAAATCCCCACCCTGGCGCAAGCCACCCCTTTGGGGCAATCCCGTCAGGGCGGGAGTGTGATGCCCCCCTCCCCAACCCCTCCCCCGATGTTTCGGGGGAGGGGCGAAGGGGTGAGGGTTCTATTTAATCATGCCTTTGTGTGTTTGCAAAATCATGGATGTTTCATTGATTGATTTCCGTACCTTTAAAAAAATAATTGATTTCATAAACTGCCGATTCCCGTGAATCGGAACCGTGCACCACGTTGCGTTCAATACTGGCGCCCATTTCCCGGCGAATGGTGCCTTTTTCAGCCTTCCCGGGATCGGTGGCTCCCATTAAATTGCGCCAACGCTGAATGATGTCATTGGCTTCCAGTACCATGAGTAAACAACGCCCGGAGGTCATGTAATCGATTAATTCATTAAAAAATTTCTTGCTGCGATGAATATAATAGAAACCTTCCGCTTCCCGGTTGTTTAGTTTGGTCATGCGCATGGCGACAATTTTTATGCCGTCCGCTTCAATGCGTTTGATAATTTCACCGATTAATCCGTTTGCCACGCCATCGGGCTTGATGATTGCCAGCGTTCGCTCCATTTCTGCTGTTTCCTTATTTAATTGAAATCCATGGTTAACTGCCTTATGTTATTCAAAGTTAAAAAATTTTAGTGAAGGCTGCCAAACAATATATGGGGAACAAATCATGCAAATTAATAAATTATCATTCGGAAATATCATCATTGATAATATTTCCTATGATCATGATATAGTAATCGATCAGGGAAAAATTCATAAAAGAGACAAATCGGCTTCGCGAAGATTAAAACAAAATCACGGACACACGCCGCTCACGGTTGAAGAGAACATTCCCTGGAATTGCCGGCGCCTGATTGTTGGAAGCGGACAATCCGGATCGCTGCCGGTTCTCGAAGAAGTTTATGCACAGGCCGCTAAGCACAATGTCACGGTCAGTATAATGACGACGCCGGAAGCGGTAAAACACGTCAACGAACCGGACACCAACTTCGTATTGCATTTAACCTGCTGATTTTTTTCAGAAGATAATTTTTGCAAATGGATTTTTGTACTGCAAGAAGTAATCCAAGCGCATGCGGGATCTCTTTTGAGTTGATGAACTATCGCCCTAAATGTCCCTCCAGGAAATTTCCGGAAGATAGTGCGGCGTTACCATCGCAGTCGGTATCGGGATTTATGCCAACTGCACTAAACCTCTAAACCTTGTTATGGGATGTTTGTTCAATGTCGCCCCTGCCCGATAGCAATCCCGTTATGGATCCCGATCACAATTAAAATGTGAATGCGGACTATAAACAATACACGAAAATCAATTTGATTTAATCATTTTGCCCGCTTGATGATCCAGAATGCGGAAGTAATTTTTGTATTCAGTATCTCGGTTTCCATTTCCTGCATTTTAACATATTCCCGGAACAGTTCCTGCCGGTCAGGATACTTTTTCGATAGCTGCTCCGCCCGGTTGCGGATCAGTAAAAGATCGTGACGGTTCATGGCTACAATTTCGGACTGCGGATAAACGTATTCATAAATCAGTGAATCGCCATGCGCTCTTAACTGTCGTAAAGCTTCGGCATGATTGGGACAGTTTTCGTAATGCTGCGGTGCTACCGATACCGAGTCATCAAGAAAACCGTCGTCGATAACAAGATAACCGCCCGGCTTTACACATTTTCTCAGTTTCTCAACAGTGTTTTCGAGGTTGCCCAGCAAATACCCGATCGCACTGTAGATGACCAGGTCTGCCGGCTCTACCTCATCAATATGTATTTTAATATCTCCTGTAATAAACCTGCACAAATGGGAAACATTGTATTCGCTTGCTTTTTGTCGCGCTTCAATGATGAACGGTTCAAAAGCGTCAATTCCCAAAACATGAAAACCAAAATTCTTTGCAAGTTGTATGGAAATGGCACCCTTTCCGCAGCCAAAATCAATAACCGTACCTGATGAAGCTTTTTGCAGCGGTCGCAAGGCGCCGATTAATAATTCCGGCAGACTGCCCAGGGACCAGAAATCCTTCAGCAATTCAGGGATATAGGGCAACAGCTCCGGGCGGCCATCGAGACTGGCGGCGATTTCCGGTTTTAATTCTTCGGACATTTATAAACTCCGTTTCAGCCATTCATTTTTCAGGAGCGCCATCAGGAAAAAATCATGATAACATCCATCAAAATACATCGCCTCGCGCAGAGTGCCCTCGATTTTAAACCCGATTTCCCGGTAAACCTTCACCGCCCTTTCATTTTCAACGCTGACGTGTAACTGAATACGATTCAGATTAAGCGTGTTAAATGCGTAATCCACCATTAATTTGGTTGCTTCCCTGCCGTATCCCCTGTTCCAGTTTGCTTTATCGGCTATGGTAATATAAAAAGTTGCCATACGCCCTATCCAGTCAATCCGGACAAATTCGGTGATACCGATTGCCTGATCGGGATCGATGGTGCAAATGGTCAATATAATCGCATGGTGATCTTTATCCAGTTTAAGCAGTTTTTCCTTCTGTTTTTCCACTGAAGTGGGCGTCGCAATATACAGGTGTGCGCGCGGATCGGGATGATTTTCGGCACGGGCGGCCACGACCTCATCTCCTTCCTTTAGCGGACGAAGATAGATTTTTTCACCGGTTAAAAATAGATTTTGCATGGATTAGATTTTAGTTTATCGTTTCTAAATATTTTGAAGTAAATCAAAAAAGGCTTGTCTTCACACAATCCTGGAAAATAATAATTATAATTTTCATCTGTTTAAAATCCCCACCCTGCGTCACGCCTTGGCGGGGAGTGGGAGAAGAGCCCCCTCCCCAACCCCTCCCCCGATGAATCGGGGGAGGGGCGAAGGGGTGGGGGGTCTTTTTAATCATGCCTTTGTGTGTTTACAAAATCATGGATGTTTCATGGTATTGAATTTTGGGTTAAATATACAAACTCAAATTTCATAAGTAAACGAAATTTTTTATTAGACATTGAACCTTCTGTATTATTAAAAATTATTCCCCTGGCTTAAAAAAGCTTATACTGTAATAGAAAATCCGCTGTAAACAAAAAAGCCCCGCAGAGCGGGGCTTTTAAGCAAGATGGTTAACTCGTTGTAGAGTAGGCTACTGGTGCGGTCAAGCCTTCCCAGCAGCCCCTCATCAAACC
>CAYXRA010000327.1:0-3239 GCA_964467525.1 uncultured Calditrichaceae bacterium | reverse complement strand
CCTTGTCATTAGTGGCTATGCATTTTTTGCTAATATCCCCAAACATCCGCCAAAGTCGTTCCGCGCAGGCGGAATAAATCCCTGAACATATCGCCGCTGTTTTATACTGCTGCGTATGATGTATAATACCCACACAAAACGACATAGAACCAGAATTTCCTGTCCTACATGGTCGTGTAAATAAAGCGCGTGAACATGGTGTCCTCTTTAACATTGATACCGATTTTCTGGCTGTCGCTGAATTGCAGAGCCTGAAATACAAATCTCTGATTGTCGTACAACAATTCAATCGATTCATTTTCCGTAGCATCAGTTTGCTCCGGCGTAAATCCGGCGGGCATATTGATCGTAAAGAAAACGATCAGCAGAACAAAACTTGCTGCCAGTGCCGCCTGATAAACGGGAATACGCCGGTTGAGCAAATCGCGTAAACCGTAAATCCAGTGCACAAAAGAGAAAGATTTTTTGCCATTCTGCTGCAGTTGTTGAATCAGTTGCTCACGGATTGCCGGATCGGCCTTTAAGTCCGCTTCCGGTTTCCGATGCAGGTGATCCGCCAAAATCGCTGTTTCTTGCTGAACAGCCCGGCAGGCAGCGCAGGTCTTCAGATGCTGACTTATGTAAGTGGCCGTTTCCTCATCCACGCTGTCCATCTCACCGGTAATGAAAAGCTCTTCTATGACCTCGCAGGTCGGTTTCGCTTTATTTTTCATTTTTATCCTTCACCTCGAATATATTGGGATTATATGCTTTCAAAAGCGCTGCTAATTTTTTCGTCGTGTAAAACAAACGGGATTTCACCGTGCCCTCGGAACAACCGGTAATTTCATGGATTTCCCTGATAGAAAGTTCCTCCTGAAACCGGAGCAGGAACGTACTGCGGTGTTCCCAGTCGATCTGCGCCAGTTTTTCCATCAATGCCTCCTGAAAATAATTATTATCGATTTTTTTATCGATGATCTGATCATGTGTTTGATAAGTTTCTTTTTCGGTACTGGCTTGCAGTTCCGGTTCATATTTGTTTTTAACCGCCAGCCGCCGGTATTCATTTTTGCACATGTTGTTGGCGATGGTGAATATCCAGTTTGCGAAGGACTGATTAATGTTGAACAAATGCGGCTTCTCGATAATTTTTAGAAACAGATTCTGTAAAAAGTCCTGAGCCTTCTGCCGGTCGCCGCCGAGCATCCGGTAAAAATAGTTCAGCATGCGCTGATTGTATCGCCGGTAAATCTTATCAAAAGCGCTGACATCGCCTTGGGCAACGTTCAGCATTAGCTGCTCGTCGCTTGTCTGATTGAAATCGCCTTCAGCCATAAATCCGGTTCGGCTATCCTTTATTTTCAATTTGTGTTGCAATTGCCTCCAGCATCCGGCTGGCCTGCGCATCATCGGGGTGCATTTTCAGCCACATTTGCAAGGCCTCAATCGTTTTGCCGGTCTGTCCGTTCCGTTGATAGGCGCTGATCAAAAGGCCCGGCGCCCGGCCATTATCCGGTTCGATCGCCTAAGCTTTTTCCAGAATTTGTGCCGCATTAGATGAATCCATGAGCCGGTTCAGCAGGTAGTCGCCTAAAAAGACCAGTCTCCGGGCCTGGATATTTTCCTTTAAAACCGCCTCCGGTGAATTTGTTCCTGCGGCCAGATGCCGGGCGCTGTGGATTAATTGTTGTGATTGATTCATACAGAGCACCGCTTCAGGCGGTATGGTTGCTTTCATTCGTTCAACGGTATCCTTAAAGGCCTGTTTTTGTTTGCCGCGCGCATAATATTCGGATAGAAACTTGAACGCAAGGGCGTAGTTTCGCAGCATATACCGATTCACTTTATCGTATCCCTTTTTCAGCGATTTTTTTGATCATCTGTTCATTGCCTGCTTCCCCGGCCAGATGCAGGGCCAGATTTTTCCAGCAAACTGCCCGGTCGCTCTCACCTGCCGTATCATAGTGTTCGGCAAGCATCATCATCGGAACCACATAATTAAGATTCATTCGCCGGGACAGGTTTTTACCGATCATGTGTTCCTCATACCAGTTATGTTCCAGGTAGTCGATATGGAAATTGTTTTCGAGATTATTTTTAATCATCGCAATATTATCGATGCGTTTTTGGGAATACCGGTAGGCCAGCCCGGTGATATATAAATCATCTTCAAATGGTTCAAGATGTTGCTTATAGACAGTCAGGGCAAAATAGACGGGAACCTCGGGTTTGTTTTTATTAAGCTGCCTGACGGTTTCCTGAATAAAGGTGCTGTAATTCATTTTTTCATGTCGGGGGGCATCGGGATTTATGGCTTTTGCGGAAATGTCCGCGTATTGGATATTGGGCGCGATTTTTGAAACATGATTTTCAAAATATTTTTCGACCGTCAGCAGCGAAATATTTAAAACTGTAACATCACTGCGAATATCTTTCACCTGCTGCAACAGCCAGACAGGATAAGTGTCATTATCGCCGTTGGTTACAAGAACGGCATTAGGTTCCAGCGACATCAGCACATTGTAGTTGTAATTCAGAAGCCAGGGCTCGATATCCCTGCTTTCGTAAAGTTTTTCGCAATAGGTTTTTAATTTTTGTTGTTCGCCGTAAACCGCATAATGCATCATGAAAGAATAATAGGTGTCCGGTCGCTGCGGATTTCGATTGTAAGCATCCTTGACCGGCGCCAGATCGTGTACATCGGATTTTGTCCAGTACTTCAATAAGGCATATTCATAGCTTTCTGGAACCGCCTTGCCCATATCTTCAATTATTTTTTCAAGTTTTTTTTGCTTTTCCTCGTATTGGATTTCTTCATAATGCGCGTAACGATTGGCGTTGTAGTAATTATACCAGGCCTGGGGATCATCAGGATTTTTATTGATTTCATTTTTCCAGAGCAATGCCTGTTTTTTGTACCAGTCATCGGACTTAATTTCGTAAACGATGCGGTAGACTTTTTTGGGCTTCAGTTCGTCATCAGTCACAGGCCGTGACTGGCAGGCAAAATGAAGGGTAAGTAAGAATAATAAAATAATCTTCGAATACATTTTAGTCTCCTTTGTAAATTTAGCGATTTTTAAAGTAATACACTTCAGCAGGAATGGGGTTCAAAGGATTTTTTATTTTTTTGATATTCATTATATACAGTAATTGCCTTTGGAATAAGCGGTGAACTTTTATTTTTTGTTATTACTATTTCCATTTGTTAAGTTCGAATTTACAAACAAGTAAATGACCTTCAGGGCTTATTCTAA
>CAYXRA010000326.1:0-3248 GCA_964467525.1 uncultured Calditrichaceae bacterium | reverse complement strand
TCCACCTCGCGCAAAATTTCTCCCTGGAGTCCGACCACGGTAACTTTCATTGGAACCGTGCGCTCCGATTGCTGTAAGGCCGTCTGCGCCAGTTGCACCAGTCCCGAACAACAGGGCACCTGCATGACCATCACCTGCATCGATTTGATTTTTGCCTGATCGATCAGCGCTTTCAATTTTTCGAGATAAATATCCATGCCCTGATCCAGTTTGGGGCAGGCAATGGCCAGGGTTTTATCTTTAAGATATTTCTGATGAAAATTACCCATGCTGAAGGCCACACAATCGGCGGCAAGCAATAAGTCGGCGCTTTGATACTGGGGCACCATGGGTGAAATCAGATGCATCTGAATCGGCCAATGATTCAGCGCCGAAGGGATTTCCTCATCGCCGTCTATATTGTTTTCTGATTCCTGGAAGGTCTGGCTGCGCGACCCCGGGCAACCCGCCCCGGGGTTCGGCTGAACCGGATGAGTACGCTGCTCCTGAAGAACAGCCATGGCCACTTTCAGGTTTTCGGTTTCACCATGTTCCCTGAGATGCTGTAAATGCTGAACAATCGCCTGCTGCCCCTGGGCAATGACATTCTGCATTACCTTGCGCTCATCATAGACCTCGGCCTCCCTCTCGATCACCGTAATCGCTCCCTGCGGACAATGGCCGAGGCAGGCGCCCAATCCATCGCAATAGAAATCGCTGACCATCCGGGCCTTACCGTCAATCATTTGAATCGCGCCCTCCGGGCAGGCCGGAATACACAGGCCGCAGCCGTCGCATTTTTCTTCATTTATTTCGATTATTTTTCTGATCATTTATTCATCCTCATTATTTTTTCCGGGCTGCCAAAACCAGGTTCGGCGATGTCCCCGGGTCATAGTCTGCCAGCTTGATATTACCGTAACGGGCTTCAATCGAAAGTCCGCATTTAATTAAGGGTGTCCTTAGATATGTTTCCCGGTACGGATAGTGAATCGTTGCCTGCAAATCATGCCGCGGCGGTTCGCTGCTCCAGTCGATATGCAGAATATTAAAATATAAAACCGTATCATTGAAATCATAAAAACGGATAAAAGCCTGATCGCCTTCGCGGTGAATATCGATGATACGTTCCTTTTTTTGCAGAATCTTCTCATAATTCAATAGCTGAATGACCAGCAGACCGTTTGGATTGAGCACTTCGGCAAATGAATTTAATGCTGCCTGCAGTTCCCCGCCGGGCGCCAGATGCGCAAGCGAATTGCCGAGACAGAAGACAGCATCGAACGTTTCATCCAGCGTTTCAGATAATTGCCCAAAACCAGTTTGAATAAACCGGGCATCGGTTAAGCCCAGATTTTGGGCGTGTGTTCTGGCTCTATCAATCATCCTGGCGGAGATATCAACGCCGGCGGCGCGCACACCCTCGGCCAGAAGTGCAAAAGTATGTGAACCGCTGCCGCAGCCGGCATCCAGCGCCGAGTCGAACGGATATTTTTCCCGCCACAAGCGAAACCATTCCCGTTCGCGCGCCTGGCGCTTTTTGAATCGGGTCATATCGTCGTAAAATGCGGATGCCTGATCGTAAAATTCATTTGCTTTCAGCATGTTCAGTCCTTGTTGATTGAACTATTCGTTGACGGCACACACCATTTGTTTTTCAAGTTCCACGGCCTTTGGAAACAAAATATTATTCTCCAGATGGATATGCTGATGCAGATCGGCCTCCAGCTCCTGCAATTGATCAAAAGTCAGCCGGTACGTGTTGCAGGCTTCTTCCGGTAAGCTATAATTATCGGTCACATTGCGCATGCGTCGAAGGGCCTCTCCAGCCGAGTCATGTTCCATTTCCATCATATTAATCGGCTGTTCGATTTGGCCACAGTGGAAACCGGCAGCTTCCCGGCCTTCTTCCTTAGCCATCAACAATTCATTAATGTAGGGAAACAGAACTTGTTCCTCCTTTTGCAGATGCTGCTCGATTTCACTGCGCAATCCGTTAAAATAGCGCTGCAACTCCGCTAATTCAGGATGGTTAGCGCCATGCACCGACACAACCTTGTCGAGGTGTGTCTGAATGCGCGGCAGTTCCTGTTTAAGATAAATATGATGATTGACAAGAATATAATCAATCAAAAATCCAGGATCCCAATCATTAAAACGGTTAATCGTACCGGCCTTAAAATCGTTCATGTGTTCAAATTCGCGGATAATTTTCTGCGGATCGATGTTTTTTTCCGCACAGGCTGTCTTCAGTAATTTTTTTCCTCCGCAGCAGAAATCGATTCCGTTACGGCTGAGTACATCAGCTTTTCGAAAATCTTCGGCGATAATTTCGCCAACAGGCATATTTATATAATTTGACATATTATTCCCTTCTTTGATTAAACAATATCAGAGCTCGCGGACGGGGAAGTCCGGGTACGCGAACTCGAATAAAACTATTCATTTTTTGCGGTTACCGACCAGCCGGTCTTCAGGCCAACCACAAACCAGCCCAGCGCAATAATACCGAAAGCGAATATACTGTCGCCAATAACCCGCAGCCAGCGGATGGCGTCCATCAGTGGCTGCTGACCGAATTCGGCGGACCGGGCGTACCACATACCGTGTTCCACGCTCGCCCAGGTCTGTAATAGGCCTAAAGGGAGAACACTGATCAGTACCATCAGTGCCAGACCGATGTTGATCGCCCAGAAAGCGAAAGATACGGTTTTTTGTTTCCATTCCAGATTTGCGGTCAGTCCCCGTAAAGAAAATAACAGAAAACCAATGCCCAGCATTCCATAAACGCCAAACAATGCGGTATGGCCATGGACCGGCGTCGTGCGCAGCCCCTGCATGTAGTACAGGGAGATTGGCGGATTGATCAGGAAACCGAACAGGCCGGCGCCGACCAGGTTCCAGAACGAAACGGCAATAAAACTGTAAATAGCAAATTTGTAGGCCTTTACCCATTTTTCGGAACGGCTCAGACGCAGATTCTCATAGGCCTCAAAACCAACCAGCACCAACGGCACAACTTCCAGCGCACTGAATGTGGCGCCAAGAGCCATGATCGATGTGGGTGTCCCGGTAAAATAGAGGTGATGAAAGGTCCCTACAATGCCGCCGGACAGGAAAATGACGGTTGTAAAGAGAACCGCGGTTGTGGCTGTTTTAATGCGCAGTAATCCCATCCGCGTAAACAGAAAAGCAATAGCCACGGTGGCAAAGACTTCAAAGAATCCTTCCACCCACAGATGGACAACCCACCAGCGCCAGTATTCGGC
>CAYXRA010000325.1:0-3260 GCA_964467525.1 uncultured Calditrichaceae bacterium | reverse complement strand
ACATCAGCGCTTTTGCCCAATATGCGGATCGTGATAAAATGCTCGAAGCCATCTGGCCGCAGGTTGGTAAAACTTATGCCGAAGATTTAAAAATATTTGGTGATTATCCCGAATTTATGGTGCATTACCGTGTTGAAGGCGAGGGAATGAAATCCAGGAATATGGCTGAGTATATCCGGTTCGGGGATGATAAAATTGCTGAAATCGAAGTATTTATGGGAAGGGAGTTGTGAAGATTCAATCAGATTAACGAATCATGCTTTTGAAGAAAATCGAACAGTTTGATTATACCATGCTTACCAAAATAATGCATTCAATAGAATTAAGGCTAACCAATGATAAAATGGTTGATAATTTTCCGGTTGCAATTATTTTCAAAATTGATTAAATCGGCATTGTTACAAGACGAATGAATTTTTGCAACCAATTGACTGGAGCCCGAATGACCAATCCTTTGCCTGATGAGAGCACCATGTATAATGCGCTGCTGAAAAAAGACCCCGGCTATGAAGGTATTTTTATCGTTGCCGTAAAGACCACCGGAATCTTTTGCCGCCCCACCTGCACAGCCAGAAAACCAAAACAGGAAAACGTCGAATTTTTCCGTTCCCCAAAGGAAGCATTGCAGCACGGTTACCGCCCCTGCAAGGTTTGTCAGCCGCTACTTTTAAAAGGGTCAATTCCCGATTGGCTGCAACCGCTGATCAGGGAAGTGGAAAAAAAGCCCGGGATCAGATTGAAGGATGCCGATATCCGGGCGCGCGGCATCGATCCCAATCGCGTCCGCCGCTGGTTTAAGCAGCACCACGGCATGACCTTTCAGGCCTATCTGCGCACGCTTAGACTGGGTCAGGCCTTTGGCAGAATCCGCTACGGCGATAAAGTGACCGAAGCCGCTTTTGATTCCGGTTATGAATCGTTAAGCGGATTTACCGAATCGTTCAAAAACGCCACCGGATTTTCACCCAATCAGAGTAAGGCGCGCAACATTATCAAAATAACCAGACTGCTCACGCCGCTGGGACCGATGCTGGCCGGCGCCACCGATCAGGGTATTTGCCTGCTGGAATTCATGGGTCGCCGGATGCTTGAGACGCAATTAAAACGACTAAACACTTCGCTCGATGCCCGCTGCGTTCCCGGTGATCACCCGTATTTTGAAGCGTTGAACCGGCAGATAAAGGAATATTTCGATGGCGAACGTCAATCTTTCGATCTGCCGCTGCATCTGCCGGGGACACCTTTTCAACAAGCGGTTTGGAAAGCATTGCAGAAAATACCTTACGGGACGACCCGTTCTTATCAGGAGCAGGCTGAAATGCTTAAGCAGCCCAATGCCGTGCGTGCGGTGGCCCGGGCCAACGGCGATAATCGTATTGCCATTATCATTCCCTGTCACCGGGTGATCGGCAAAAACGGCAAGCTCACCGGCTACGGCGGCGGCCTGTGGCGCAAGCAGTATCTGCTGGAGCATGAAAGGCGGAATAGTCATGTTTAATTTTTTATCATGAGAGTAAGTAAGATTTTAAAACTTTGCAGTCCCCGCATAAATTATTGACATCGCATTTAAGATAATATAATTTCTGGACAGACTAGCTTAAAGATTATATGAGGTATACTATGTTTAACAGAGTTTGGCAATTACAGGATGCAAAAAATAAGTTTAGTTATTTGGTAAATTTAGCACGTAGCGTCGGTCCTCAAATTGTAACCAGGCATGGAAAAGAAGTAGCCGTGGTGTTATCTATTTCAGAATATAAGAGACTGGTTAAGCCCGGGACAAATCTGGTAAGATTTTTCCGGGAATCTCCGTTATCCGGCGTTGATATTGATTTGGAAAGAAAAAAAGAACTGCCGCGGGAAATGGAACTATGAACTATTTACTGGATACCTGCGTGATATCCGAACTGACCAGGAAAAAACCCGAACAAAAGGTAATAACCTGGATTTCGGGAATTCCTGAGAAAACATTATTTTTGAGCATTTTTACGCTTGCTGAAATTCATAAAGGCATCGAAAAATTAGCTGATGGTAAAAAGAAAAGAGCGTTGCATGAGTGGGTAAATTCGGAATTAACGGAGCGGTTTGAAAACCGGATTCTGATCTTTGATTTATCAGCGGCAAGAAAATGGGGTGAAATTCAGGGTCAGGCTGAGTTGCAGGGTAAGCCGATGTCCTTGATAGATGGTTTGATTTCATCCATTGCAAGCGTTAATAATATGACATTAGTAACAAGAAATGTAAAAGATATGGAAGCGAGCGGGGTTAAGCTGTTCAATCCATGGGATTTATAAGTTATAAATCAAGGCTTTTATTTTAAAAGGAAAGGCAAAATCGGAGTTTAGAAATAATTTGATCAGCGGATATGATGCTGCAATTAAACCGAATAAAAGTCTTAGAAAAAAATCCAGCCGTAAAAATTACGGCCGGATTAAAAAGCTGTTATTTATAATCCATAGAATTATTTTAATAAAATCATCCGTTTGCTTATGACCTGTCCATCAGCTCTTAGCTGATAAATGTAAGTTCCACTGGCGACATTTTGCCCGAAATCGTTTGTACCATCCCAGGTTATCTGATGATTGCCTATGTTTTTGTACCCGGAATATTATGGTGCAATAAAGGCAAAGTTTCCCCGGTATAATAACCGCTCATGGGATCAACCCTTATGGCTGATGGTGACTAAGCGAAAGAGCAGAGGTTTTGTTTGGTATCTCAGTTATTTGCCAATAATGAGTGCAGAAGAAGCGATTGATATGACATTAGAGGGTTATGGTCATCGTTGGAGAATAGCGGAGGTGGAGGTGCACCGTCATATTAAAAAAATGCTTATCATTTAGATGCGATCCGGTTAAGAAATTACCGGGCATCAAAGAATTTTATGACGCTTTCTGGTTATCGATGAAGTTGATATACAAAGAATTTGAACGTATATCCATTGAGCTTTTGTCTGAGTCTGGTAGCAAGACGACCTATAAGAACAAGCTGTGGGAATTTTTTGGTTTTATTTATTATAAAATTAGCAAGGCAATAAGTTGGATACTGTCAAAAGTCCATTTGGATATAAAAACACCCTATGCCCGGGAGCAAACTCCGGCTACAGGACAATTAGCACTTCAACTGTATTAAAAAATGGGGGCACCCGGTTATTCCAAGTAATTGAAAAAACAAATATATGGACTTAAATTTAATTCTTATTTAATGTAATAAATATCAAAAGTGGAGTGAACTGAAATGCAACCCAACGAACGCACAAGAGA
>CAYXRA010000324.1:0-3287 GCA_964467525.1 uncultured Calditrichaceae bacterium | reverse complement strand
TCCCGTATCGATGATGCGGTGGCCCGTATTCTGCGCGTTAAATTTGAGATGGGTTTATTCGAGCGCCCCTTCACCAATCGCGCACTTGGCGCACAGGTCGGCAGCGCCGCCCACCGCGATGTTGCCCGGCAGGCCGTGCGCGAATCGATGGTACTTTTAAAAAAGGAAAACGGCATCCTGCCTTTGAATAAGACAAGCGGCAAAATTCTGGTTGCCGGCGGCAATGCCGATAACCTCGGCCATCAGTGCGGCGGCTGGACGATCACCTGGCAGGGCGGCAGCGGCAATATCACTTCAGGCACAACCATGCTGCAGGCGATTCAAAATGCGGTGAACGGCGCTGACGTTGCATATTCCATCGATGGTTCAGGCGTAAGCGATGCCGATGTGGCGATAGTGGTGATCGGAGAAACGCCCTACGCCGAGGGTCAGGGCGATCAATCCGATCTGCATCTGAGCAGGGATGATGTGGAAACCCTGCGCCTCATCAAAGATGCCGGTATCCCGACGGTGGCGGTGCTCATATCCGGCCGTCCGCTTATTCTGGATAATGTCCTGCACTGGGCCGATGTCCTTTTTGCCGCCTGGCTGCCGGGCAGCGAGGGCGATGGTGTGGCCGATATTCTGTTCGGCGATGATCAGCCCGGCGGCAAACTGACCCATTCCTGGCCGCGCGGCATGCAACAAATCCCCGTCAATCAGGGTGATGAAAATTACAATCCGCTTTATCCTTACAAGCACGGGATTTTTACGCTGGCCGACTACGACAGCGAGACGGCGCCCCTGCTGCATTCGGCGCTGCTGCAGAATAGCGGCAAAGTGCTGGAACTGGCTTTCAGCAAAATGATGACAGCTCCCGGGACGGTCAGCGGATTCACCGTCACCGTCAATCAACAGTCTGCGGACATCGACAGTATTACGGTAAAGTCCGGCGATCCCGCCGTGCTGGAACTGCATCTCTCCGCGGAAGCCAATGCCGGCGATAGTCTGACGGTTTCATACACCGGCAGCAACGTATCCGCATCCGACGGCAGTCTGCTGGCATCCTTTGCCGGTCAGCCTGTTTACAACCTGCGCAATGAGGGTTCGGGCGGACAGGCCATACCGGGCCGGGTGGAGGCGGAAAATTATTCGTCCATGTTCGGCGTGCAGTTAGAAGCGACCAGCGATGCGGGCGGCGGCAGCAATGTCGGCTGGATCGATCAGAACGACTGGATGGAATATGATCTGCAGGTACCCGATTCCGGCGATTACAAGGTCGACTTGAGGGTAGCCGCCCGGTCGCAGTCGGCGCGCATTGGTTTTATCGTCGACGGAAATATTCTCCGGGTGAAAGACCTGCCGGTGACCGGCGGCTGGCAAATCTGGGAAACGGTATCCACGGAAATAGCGCTCGATCAGGGCCTGCAGCGGCTGAAAATTTTTGCTTTCATCGGCGGCTATAACCTGAACTGGATGGAATTTTCCTTTGTCACGGCGCTCAGCGGGCAGACGATAACGCCGCGGGATTTCCGCTTTTATCCCAATTATCCCAATCCCTTTGGCGAAGCCACCCCTTTAGGCAATCCGCTTACGACGTTTAGCTATTATTTGCCTGCGCGTTCAAAAGTCGTGCTCACCGTAAGCGATATCCGGGGGAGGGCAATCAGGCAATTGATTTCAGGCTGGCAGCCGGCAGGGATGCATCAGGTGCAGTGGGATGCCGGCAATTTCGCCAGCGGTATCTACTTTGTCCATCTGCAGGCCGGTGATTTTCAGCGCACCCGTAAAATTATGCTGATTAAATGATTTTAATGATGGCCGCGCCCGCAAACCGGCTCATTCAGGAGCGCTGAATTTAATGTTTCAAAATAATTTCTTCCTCTGTGAACTTTGTGCGGACTTGGCGCCCTTCGTGGTTTTTTCTTAAATGATTGCCGGAAAAAGAGAACCACAAATTGCCCCAGGATTTCACAAAGGACACAAAGAGTGAACCGCTCACCTGAGTTTTAAACAATTTCAGCATGCCAACAAAAAAGGATTCAACGAAGTCAGGAGCGCTTAATTTACTGCGGTTTGTGTTTTAAAAAACTGCCGTCCTGATATTCCTCAAGTGCTTTTCGGATTTCAGCCTGCGTATTCATCACGATGGGTCCGTGCCAGGCAATGGGCTCTTTGATCGGTTTGCCGGAAATGAGAATAAACCGCAAATCCGCATCAGCGGCCGAAATATGAATTGCGCCGTCCTTTTCATAAACGACCAGTGTCTCAGCGGCAATGACTTTATCTTTTTGATCATCAAAATAGCCGCCGCCTTCCAGAATGTAGGCGAAGGCCGTATAACCGTCGCTGACTTTATGCTCAAACTGTCTTCCGGCGGGCAGCGCCACATCCAGATATTGGGGATCGATAATCACATCGGTGACCGGTCCCTGCACATCGCCGACCCGCCCGCAGATCACGCGGATGGTCGTGCCGTTATCCTGCTCAATCAGCGGAATCTCATTGCTCCGGATGTCGCGGTAGCGCGGTTCCATCATTTTATGCGCCGCCGGTAAATTGGCCCAGAGTTGCAGGCCCCACATGTGACCGTCCGCTGCACCCTTCGGCATTTCCTGGTGAATGATGCCGCTGCCAGCCGTCATCCACTGCACATCGCCGGGATGAATAACGCCTTCATTGCCCAGACTATCCTTATGTTCCACATCGCCGCAGCGCATATAGGTGATGGTTTCGATACCGCGATGCGGGTGCCAGGGAAAGCCTTTGATGTATTTGCTTTTTTCCCGGCCATGAAAATCATCCAACAGCAGGAAGGGATCGAGTTCATGCATCAGATCATTACTGAAAGCGCGCCGCAAATGCACGCCGGCGCCTTCGAGGGTCGGTACGCTTGCTTTCGTCAATTTGATTTTTCTTACGCCGGACATGTTTTTTCCCCTTCTTAAATGTTTCTAAGTACTTTACGGATGAAAATGTGAACCGTACTCAAACTTGTCCAAAATATTTAATAGAATGAATCAGTTAGTTGAAAAACCATCATACACCCCATCCCCATCCCTTCCCCACGCGTGGGGAAGGGTGCAGGGTTGGGGCCTACAATTGGCAATATACCCTAAGAACTTGTGAAAAACATTGCAAATGTCATAATTTAAATTTTATTTTGGACCGCATTGATCCCGGTCTGCAACATCAATGCCTGATTTGTAACGCCCAAATTCATTCCATCATCCCAAATAGGACAAACTCAACAAATGAAACATTCATGATTTTGCAAACACACAAAGGCATGATTAAATAAACAAAGG
>CAYXRA010000323.1:0-3289 GCA_964467525.1 uncultured Calditrichaceae bacterium | reverse complement strand
ATCCCCTCCCCCGCGAGCGGGGGAGGGGAAGCAAGGGGTGGGGGGGAGGGATATTTTTTAGCAGTTTTATCCCGCCCGGGCGGGACAAATATTTTTGGTTAGGATTGTATTTATCTTCTATTTCTTTTTGATAACCGCAATTGAAAGATCATCATTCAGATTAACATCTTCAGAAAATTGAGCGACATCCGCCTGAATTTTTTCACCGATAACTTTAGCTTCTTCCTGCGATAACGACCGGATGAGTTGCCTGAGCCGTTCTTCACCGTAGAATTCATCCCGGTCATTGCGGGCTTCCGTTAAACCATCCGAATAGATGAATAAAATTTCGCCGGCTTTCAAATCAACGTGCTGTTCTTCAAAACGGGTGTCCGGCATAATGCCTAATGCGGCGGAGCCTTTAGCCATTTCTTTGATATCACCCTGCCGGATGATGTAAGGGGGGTTATGTCCGGCGTTCAGAATACGTACCGATCCCCATTCCGTTAATCCCTTAAAAATCAGCATCGACGCAAAATTATTGGAAGCTATATCGCGGCAGAATATTTCATTGATTTTATTTACCAGTTTGGCCAGCGATTTGTAATCGGGAGCCAGCGAACGGATGATCGCCTGCAGCTTTGCCATAAACAAGGCGGCGCCAAGTCCCTTACCGGAAACATCGGCTACGACCACCGCAAATTCTTTATCTGTTAAAGCAATAAAATCAACCAGATCGCCGCCAACCTCTTTGGCAGGTTTGGAATAAAGCCAGATGTCCCAGCCCGGTACATTCGGACTCCTTTCCGGCATCAGCGAGCTTTGCACTTTGCGTCCCACTTCCAATTCGTCCCTGGCCATTAACTTATCTTTTAATTCCAGCCCCAGTATGAATAAAATGACCAGCAATGGCAATAATTCTCCATCACCACCGAAAGAAAAATCGCCGCCCGCCACATTTACCGAGCTAAAACTTAATATAAGCGCAAGAATCAGAAGCAGCCTGCGTATAGGTGTCAGTTTGAGAAATAGTGCCTTGAGGAGCCAGTAACCGGTAAAAAACCAGCGCTTGAAAACGTTCATATCCGTTAAACGCCGGCGGCGGTCATCATCCAAAAAATAGTCACGAAGATCGCTGAATTCTTTTTTTATATTTTTTCCGAAATTACCCTGACGAAAATCATCCCGGATGGTATGTCTGATCTTTGGTTCGCTTCTCTTTTTATAATTATCCTGCATTGCGCTGCCTCATATTTTCTTTTCCTTATTAGAGTACGCGAAAAATTTCATTAAGTTTTAGGTGAATTTTAATCGTAAAAAACTAATCGATACTCAGGAGTAAAATAGCCAGCATGCCCGAAATCAGCGCCCATCTTCCGGACTTATTCAGGCCCTCTTTCCAGATCAGATACGCCCCCAGCGCCGTAAGCAGAATAATGCCAATGTTTGTAACGGGATATACAAAAATAGCCGGTAACTGAGCCAGCGCACCCAAAAGGAAAAAACTACTGAACATATTCGGTACGCCCAGAATCGCGCCCCGAAAAAAGGTCTGTTTATCAAACCCGATTTTTTTGATACGGACAATAGCGCTGGTGTAGAGAAAAGAAAAACCAAATATGGACAAAAGAAACAACGGCTCTTCATTTGCCGGACGCCAGTTACTGAATACCTTCATGCAAAAATCATTGATGCCAATGCCCATCAAGACCATGAAAAGATAGAAATAATCGGTCAAATTAAGTTTACCGCTCGTATTGCCCCGCAAAGAAAAATAGAAAAAAATAATTGTGATTACAGTCAGCAAAAATCCTGCATTCTGCCAGAGCGAGGGTTGTTCATTGTAAATAACAATCGATAAGACAATGGGTACGATAACGGATAATCGCGAGCTAACCGTGGCCAGGGCCGTACCGGCGGCCTTAACGGCCATGGCAAACGCAAAAAATGCAAAAACAAATAAAAAGGCCAGCAGAGATCCGAAAAGCAGCGCAGACAGGGAATATGCGGCATTACTTGTTCCTGCGATATAAATCAGACTGATTACTGCCGCCACCAGATAATTGCCGGCGAGCAGAAGCAGCGGATGCCCCATCTTCGTATCATTGTGCTTTAAAATGAGTGCAATGCTGGTCGAACAAAATATGGTCAGAATTAACGAAATCAAAACCGGCCTTTCCTGATTTCAGAATCAACAATCCGATGCACTCCGATCAATATTCAATCCCCTCGGGTTGCTTCATATTTTCCATACCAACTCTGGGAATCAAATCTTTGTAATTGATCAGACGAATGTGTTTTTCAACAAGCGCTTTGCGAAATTCCGGCGAAAGCAGGGCTTTAAGTTCCGCCTCCCGGTGCCGGCTCATCTCGTCCAGTCCGTATTCATTTCTGTCTTCCATTGCGGCCAGCTCCGGTAAATCCAGTCCGATATGGCAAACGAGCAGATTAACCTTTTTGTTATCGATGCCGTCCAGATAAACGAGCAGACTATCCTGTTTGTGTTCGATGGGATCATCATACATTTTATCCATATCTTCTTCGCCGAGATAGCGGGAAATGGCCAGATTATATTCCGCAGCCAGTTTTTCGAGGATTGCCCGGTATTCCGGTTTATCCACCGCCGTGCCCATGTGATAATCCACATAATCGATTTTAAGGCCGCTGTTTAAGGCGCGTTCGATCTGGGCGCGCAGCTCCGTTTCAATTTCATTTAGTTTGGGCTTATTGGCATTAAATGCCGCACGCGACGGCAAAAAATATCCGCTGCTATCCACAAGTGACGGAACAGCAAACTGCCCGGCCACCGGTCCCCAGCGATAGTTTAGCCACTCGGCATTCAGTGTCAGATGAACGCCCACCGAAACATGGGGCTGATCCTTTAAAATTTTAACCGCTTCCTGATACCAGGGACAGGTAAACATCACCGAGGCAGAAAAGGGCAGCTTAGTCTCAATCAGTTTTTCCGTGGCCATGTTCACTGCATGACACATGCCGATATCATCACAGCGGATAAGTATTTCAACTGGTCCGTCATTTTGCCGGGCATTTAAGCCCAGGGTCATAAAAACAAGTATGATAATTAATACGGTTCGCATTATTGCACCTTTTTCTTATTAAACGTTGAATGAATTTTAACGAATATATAATTTAAAACCTAAAATATCTAAAAAAATTGGTCATACAAAAAAACAGTTATAAAATTAAATAACAGGAATCTGTCTATAGGATTTTGGATTATTAAAACTTATATTTAAATGAAACATCCATGATTTTGCAAACACACAAAGGCATGATTAAATAGAACCCT
>CAYXRA010000322.1:0-3296 GCA_964467525.1 uncultured Calditrichaceae bacterium | reverse complement strand
AATAAATATCAAAAGTGGAGTGAACTGAAATGCAACCCAACGAACGCACAAGAGACGTCTATGAACAAATCGATGTATACCCCAAACCGCCATTGCCGCCATTACCCGATCCCGCCGATCCGGACTTGTTCAAAAATATAGGCGTTAAACCGGATCGCTTCACGCAGGGTTTGCTGCACGCCACGGCGCGGATTACCGGGTTCAAAAAATTCTTGGAGACGCTGCCCGATCATATTGAAGAATATATGCGCACCTACGATACGCGCAGCTCGGCGCTTTACGGTCCTGTGGTGTCCGCATCACTGGCCCTTAAAGATGATGCCCGGACCAACGATCCGCTGGATCGCGCGGTCAGTTTAATCATCGGTGTTCGGCGTTTGCGTGATAAAGTCATGAGCGGCACATTGCCGCCGGATAAACATCGCGGTCAGGTGCTGGAAATGGGACAGTATCCCAACTATTTTGGCGCCTGCCAGATTATTGAAAACAGCAGAACATCTATTTTTAAAACAAACGAAGTCGGCAAAATTAATGTTTTGTACAAAGGCCGCTTTTTTATCATAGATATCGGAGAAAATTTTGATGATTGGAATCCTGATCAATTGAAAGTTACACTGAAAAAGATTATTGAAACGGCGGATAATGAAAAATCTCTTGAGAAAACGCAATCGCCGACCCTGCTTTCAGCAGCAGGACCGCGTACCCAGTTGCGTGCCTTCACCCGCATGCAGCAAAATCCTGATAATAAAATATCCATTTCCCGGTTAAAACACAGCCTGTTTACCCTGTGTCTGGATTTGGAAAATAAACCTGAAACCTATGCCGATGCCGCGCTGATTGCCCAGGGACAGAATTACGACAACCGCTGGTGGCACGCCAGTTTACAGGTTGCAGTCTACGGCAACGCCCGCGTCGCCGCCATCTGCAATTTCAGTACCTACATCGACGGTAATACCATGGCCCGCGGTGTGAGAGAAATCTATTCGGAATCCGTAAACAGTCCGTTACCAAAAGGAGAATCTGTTGAAAAAACCGGGCTTTTGCCTTTCACACGGCTGAAGTGGCGGGTTCCCGAGCCGGGACTGGCCCGGGCCGAGAATGAAATTAAAGCCGTAAAGGATGATCAGCAGGCAACATTTGAAATTGACAGTGTGGGGCGTGATTTTTTTACAAAGCATAAGGTTGATGCGGTTTCCTGTTTTGTGCTGGCCCTGCAGATGACAGTGCTCAAACTAACCGGAACAATGGGCAGGATTTCACAATTTTTAGCCATGTCTAAATACCGGTGCATGGATTTGCTTAAAACTGTCGTCACCACCAGGGAAGTGGAGCAATTTACCGAATATATGACCGCTGATAATCCCGATCATAAAACAGCACAGAAACTGTTACACGAAGCAATCGCTTCGCAAAAAGCAGCGCTCAGGGAAAGAAGAAAGTGTATCCCCGTTTATGAGCTGATTTCTTATTTCCTTCAGAGTCGTCACGGATTATCTAAAATTTTTGTGCTTGCTGTCGGTGGACTGGCAACCTTTTTACTGAGGGCATTGGGACGTTTTGAAATGAAACAACGCGAAATCCTGATTTCCCATCCGGTGATTTATGAAGAAATACCGGTTTTCGGTCGGCCGGGCGTGCGCCTGCCTTATCTAAAATATTTCGGTCTGCATTACCAGATCATGGAAGACAAAACGGTTATAACGATGATGCCCTCCGCCAATTGGCAGGTATCCAATGCCGATCTGATCAGCGAACTGGAAAAGAATCTGAATGTGATAAAAGATATTATAGCTGCTAAACAGGAAGCAAACGGATCTTAGTGTAAGGTCACTGAATTCGGTTGTTTATAAAATTATATTCATAAAAAAAGCAATCGCAAAAAATGGTTAGTCTGCGGCAAAATGCCTTCAGCGATCATTTGAAGCTGCCCTCGAGAAACAGGATCAGGATTGTAAGCAGTTATATGCGGACTAATAATTCATTTTTATATCCACCGCCGCACACGATTTTTGTAATCCTGCCAGGTCTGACCGAATTTTTCATCCAGCATTTTTTCTTCGTGCTTAATGAATTGATGATGAATGATGAAAGGAAAAAGAATGACGATGATGAAGGGAGCAACCGTTCCCATAAAAACCGCAACGCCCAGCAGCATCAGTTCAAATCCCAGGTACATCGGATTGCGTGTAAAGCGAAAGGTTCCCTCCGTTATCAAAGCTGATGAAGTTTCGAATGGCTTGACAGTGGTCTCAAATTTTTTAAATGCCCGGTCGGCATGTAAATTTAAGAAAACGCCGGCAATGAAGGGAATAGCGCCCAGAAAGTTCCAGGGATAATAGATGAGGCGCAGTCCCGGTAACAGAAAATAAATCACAATCATAAAAACGATTGCCGCATTCAGGCAGGTCGGGGGTAAAATTTTTTGATTTTTCATGATGATCTCAAGCGTTGATTAAGACAAAATTCAACTTAATTAATGGTCGCTGTGACCCCACATTTTTTCACCGGCCGGAATCGCAACATCTAATTTATTGGCGGCATGGGGTAACGGACAAGTGGCGTACTCGGAAAAAACGCAGGGCGGATTGTAAGCTTTGTTGAAATCAATAACCGTCCGTCCCCGGGCATCGGGTCTGTCCACATAAACAAAACGGCCGCCGCCGTACGTTTCATCGCCATTGGTCTGATCGCCGAAAATAATAAACCAGAGCGGGGCTTCGGGATTGGCAATCGGTTCCAGTGCGTAAGACTGACCATTGATCTCAAATTGCAATTTTCCCGGACAGATTGATTCGATCATATTGCCCGTTATGGTGGGCACGGCGATTGTTTTCGGCGGATCGTAGGGTTTAAGCACGGCCCCGATACGCCAGTCTTTTTCGATGGGAAACATTTCAATGCCGCTGAATGTCTTTAATCGCGGATGTTCGGTATCTTTCAGGCGCACACCGAATCTGCCGGAACGTTTGATAATGTAAAATTTCAGCGAGCCGTGAGTCAAAACAGTCGGATCGCCCCCGGCATCACTTTTCAATTTCATTTCACTTACCGGTTTGCCTTCATTAAACACACGAACACCATTCTTGACGATCACGGTAACGGCAGAATCCGTTAATACAAATGACCCCATATACGGCGCCGCCTTGTCAGCGGGAAAAACGAGCGCGTTGGAAGGATCGCTGCCAAAATGATTTTCTCCGGCCTCGAGCCAGTACAGCCCGGCCAGACTCAGCCAGCTATCCCCGGATTTTAATGCATCGATCCGTTTCTGATGCCAGTTTTGAATTTCACTTTTA
>CAYXRA010000321.1:0-3334 GCA_964467525.1 uncultured Calditrichaceae bacterium | reverse complement strand
GACAGCGGTGTAACGGTGGTGGAGTTGTAGACGTCTCCGGATTGAAATCGGGCAGATTCGGGATAAAACATCTTCAAAGAAAGGCAGGGGCAATGCACACCGCACTCTGGATCGTACAAATTGTGTTAACCGTAAAATTGCTAAGCGTTACCTGGACGCACGGCATCAATCCCAACAGCAGGGAAATGAAGGAAGCCCGGCAGAAAATGATTAACGATGGCAAAATGCTGCTGATGCTTTCGGCAATCACTACCTTAATTGCCGGCGCGGGATTGATTCTGCCGATGGCTTTAAAGCTATATGCCTGGCTCACGCCGCTGGCAGCGCTGTTCAGCGCCCTGCTGATGATTATTTCAATACTTCCGCATAAAAAATACCGTGAACATGCCAGGGTGTTTACCAGTCTTATTCTTTTCCTGTTATCCCTGTTTGCAGCTTACGGCCGCTGGTCGTTACTGAATTAAAATCGTCAGTTGTTATAATTTGTGTTTCGTTTCTTCCAATAATTCTTTACTTTATCGAAAGTTTTGACTTTGACTTACAGGAGTACCCGAGATGCCGCAAAAATTTTTTTTAGTGGATGGTTCAGCGCTCTATTACCGCAGTTATTTTGTGTTTATGCGCAATCCGTTGATTAATTCCAAAGGGGAAAATACCTCAGCCACCTTCGGATTTCTGAGCGCGATGATTAAACTGATCGAAGAGGAAAAACCGGATTATCTGGCAATTATTTTCGATACCAAAGAACCCACCTTCCGCCACGAAATTTACAGTGAATATAAAGCAACCCGCGAAAAGATGCCCCCGGAAATGGCCGAACAGTATCCGCGGCTGGTGGATACGCTGACTAAGTTTAATTTTAAATTGCTGGATAAAGCGGGCTATGAAGCGGATGATATCATAGGAACCCTTGCCGATAAATATGCATCCGAAGACCTGCACGTTTTTATTGTTTCGGGTGATAAAGACATGGCCCAACTGGTGAACGATCATGTATTTCTTTACAATCCGGGCAGGAGTAATCAGAATGCGGAAGTCCTGGACAGGGAAGGCGTCAGGGATAAAATGGGCGTGAGGCCGGAGCAGATCATCGACTGGCTGTCTTTGATGGGCGATCAGTCGGACAACATTCCCGGCATACCCAAAGTGGGCAAGAAAACGGCTGAAAAGTTTTTGAGAGAATTCGGATCGCTGGAAAACCTTTATGACAATATCGACGCGTTAAAAGAAAGTGCGGTTAAAAAGAATCTGATCGAATACAAGGACAACACCGGGCTGGCCCGCAAACTGACCAGAATCGATACCCTGGTACCAATCAAAATTAGTCTGGACGAATTAGAGTTCAGGATGTGGGATATGGAAGTTGCCGGGCGCGTGCTCAATGAGCTGGAATTCCGCCGACTTTTTAATCGTGTGCAGTCTGTAGCCCAAAAATTCGGAGTGATTCAGGATTTCGATAAGCACGCCGAATCACAGGCCGATTACAGGCTTGTAAGCGATATGGACGCCCTCAAGGATTTACTGGCCGATCTGAAAAAGCAGAAAGCATTCGTATTTGATCTGGAAACCAGCGCCATCGATTTCAATGAGGCGCAACTGGCAGGTATCGCGGTAAGCTGGCAGGAAAACACAGCTTATTATATAGCTGTCAATCATCCGGATGTCAGCATGAAGGAAGCCGGGGTGCTCGAATTGATCCGACCGCTTTTTGCCGATGAAAATATCAGAAAAATCGGCCAGAATATTAAATTCGACGCTATGATATTAAAAAATCACGGGCTGGAGATCAGAGGAATTTATTTTGATACGATGATCGCCTCATATCTGATTAATCCCACCGGACAGCATAATCTGGATAAATTGTCGGAACGATATCTAAACTATGAAATGATCCATATCGAAGAACTGATCGGCAGCGGAAAAAAACAGAAAAAAATGACCGACATTCCTGCTTCAGCGGTGGTTAAATATGCCGCGGAAGATGCCGACATTACCCTTAAATTATACAACATCCTGAAACCATTGATTGCGGAACGGGGCATGGATACCTTATTCTTTGATCTTGAGATGCCCCTGGTGGAAGTTCTGATGGCCATGGAAATGCAAGGCGTTAAACTGGATACGGATCTGCTAAGGACTCAGTCCGAATTATTGGCTGAAGAACTACAAAAACTGGAAGCATCAATTTATGAAGCCGCCGGAGAAATGTTCAATTTGAACTCACCGCAGCAGTTAGGCAAAATACTGTTCGATAAACTGGCAATTCATCAGGATCTCGGACTTAAACGTCCGCCAAAAACGAAAACCGGCCAATATTCGACCACGGAAGCGATCATGGAACGTTTTATCGGGCATCCGATTGTTGAGAATATTATGACTTTCAGAAAACTGACCAAGCTGAAAAACACCTATCTCGACGCACTGCCCGGTCTGGTCAGTCCGGCCACGGGTAAAGTACACACCTCATACAATCAAACCGTGGCCGCCACCGGTCGGCTTTCAAGCAGCAGTCCCAATTTGCAGAATATTCCCATACGCACCGATATCGGCCGCGATATCCGCAAAGCATTTGTGGCTTCAAAAGAAAATTACAAAATTTTAAGCGCCGACTATTCTCAGATTGAACTGCGCATCATGGCCCACCTTTCCGGCGATGAAGCGATGATCGAAAGTTTCCGCAAGAACCAGGACATTCATGCTTCGACAGCAGCGCTTATTTTCGGGACGGATGTGAATGAAGTCGATGCCGAGCAGCGCCGCAAGGCGAAGGCAATCAACTTCGGCATAATATACGGGATGAGTAAGTACGGTTTGGCTTCACGGCTGAATATTTCTGTGGATGAAGCGGAAGAATTTATTGCCGATTACATGGCCACCTATCGCGGGGTATATCAGTTTATGCAGAATGCGATGAGAAGAGCCGCGGAAAACGGTTTTGTTGAAACCATGATGCATCGCCGGCGCTATCTGCCGGAGATTAAAAGCGATAACCGCCAGATCAGAGAATTTGCCGAACGGACCGCGATAAATACCCCCATTCAGGGCTCCGCGGCCGATCTGATCAAAAAAGCAATGATTGATATTCATCGCTTTCTTATCAATAAAAAAGGATCCGCTAAAATGCTTATGCAGGTCCATGATGAGCTGATCTTCGAGGTCGACCGGAAAGAAGCGAAAGCCTTCGCGGGAAAAGTGAAAGAACTAATGGAAAATGCCATTGAACTTTCGGTGCCGCTGGTCGCCGATATCGGGATAGGGGATAGCTGGTACGAGGCGCATTAATCCGACATTTTTTTCCACCGCGGGAAAAGCGCAGCCATTCGCCCCCTCCCCC
>CAYXRA010000320.1:0-3364 GCA_964467525.1 uncultured Calditrichaceae bacterium | reverse complement strand
TGAATATTGCAATTGGAAATCTGTAAATCAAAAAAAAAATTATTTTCACCTTCTTTAGTGCATTATTGAATCCATATTTTTACAGGATCCCAATTTTCTTGACCTACTTTTTCAGCAGCGCCATAAAATCAGCCACATCCTTCAGTTTATCGATATTCATAATCATATCGACGATCCGGTCTCTTTTTTGCCGGCCGGTTTCCGGCAGGGTCATGGCGTCAAATTTTTGCAGCAGGGCCGATTCATCCATCGGTTCGCGGTAGTCGCCCAGCGGATAATCCAGGGTAATTTCAAAGTGTTTGTCATTATTGGTGATAATTTCCGCTTTGGCCCGTTTCAGTGCGGGAAACGTCTTTTCGATTTCAGGATCGGCATAGACTTTGATTTTAGGCAGATAGGAGCGGACCTCCGGGTCCATGATTTTTTCCTGCTCAAAAGAAGCCGGCGTTGCCGCGCCGTCGACGATACAGACGGACAGACAATAGGGCAGACTGTGATCGGCGGTTTCGCGGGTTTTCGGATCGTATTTTGAAGGATCGGAAAGAATGTCCGCGGCCCGGGCAACGGTACCGATGCGCACTTCCCTGATATCGGTCTTGTTAATATTATTATCCTTCATCAGTTTGATGACTGCCGACATCGGCGTATGGGTCAGCGCTTCGGTCGGGAATGCCTTCATCGAGCAACGGTTAATGCGAAAAGACTCGCCCAGTCCGTCGGTTAAAAGGTCCAGCTCAAACTGATTGTTGGTAAATACATCGACCAGACCTTCTTTGCCGTCAATCACATGCGCCGGACCTTCATAACCACGTTTGGCTAACAGGGCGGCCTGCACGCCGGCCTGCGTGGCCATCGGATCGACGGTGTTTTTCATCATCGTCAGATTGCCTGCGGTAACCACGCCAAGGGTGTGATTATGACAGGCCGATATGCCTGTGGCTTGGACAAGTTCTTCTTCAGAGAGGTCGAGTAGTTTTCCGGCGACCAGCGGAGAAGCAAACTGGGTAAGCGTGGCGTGATGCCATTTGGTTTCGCGCACGCCGGGATGGGCGAACTCGCACAAGCGCTGTTCCCATTCATAAGCCAGAACGATACCGACGATTAAATCCCTGCCGCTTTTATGCAGCACTTCCGCGGGGGTCAGCGCGGCCGGAATCAGATCGCTGGGATGGGAAGGGTCTTCTTCCCAGTAAATATCATTATAATCGAGGGCGCGGATCATCAGGGCATTGAGCAGCGACTGATTGAGCATCGGTAATTTTTGAGAAGCGTTGATCACCGTGGCTTCGTCCTTGCCGCCCA
This sequence comes from uncultured Calditrichaceae bacterium, assembly GCA_964467525.1. Classification (GTDB taxonomy): domain Bacteria; phylum Calditrichota; class Calditrichia; order Calditrichales; family Calditrichaceae; genus CAYXRA01. The sequence goes on along the minus strand of CAYXRA010000320.1, from coordinate 2,062 downwards.
TATCGTTATAAAAGTCTAACATAATCTTTACATCCTCGGTCTGACTGCCGCCGAAGGCACAACCGATGGAATCGAGCAGAAACCGTTTTACATTGTCAATGGTCTGCGTGTCGAGATCCCCGAATTTCAATTCTTTGGTGAATTTTGCCAGTTTATATGTGATAAATTCTTTCATATTTTGACTCCGTCGTTTGGAAAAATGAGAACTGCGGACAGATAAGATCAACCCGGTCCGCAGCTTATCTGAAAAATATTTGATAAAAACAACAGGCTACAGGTTACGGGCAACCTCTTCTGCCACTTCCAGCGATGTGTTGTTGCCGCCCATGTCGTAAGTTTTAACCTTGCCTTCGCCCAGTACTTTGGCGATTGCTTTCTCCAGTTTCTCGGCGCTGTCGAATTCTTCCAGCCAGTCGAGCATCAGTTTGCCGGTGAGCATCATCGCCATAGGATTAACGCGATACTGACCTTCGTACTTGGGCGCCGAACCGTGGGTCGGTTCGAAGACGGCGTAGTTGTCACCGATATTGCCGCTTGAAGCAAAACCAAGACCGCCAACCAACTGGGCCGCCAGATCGGACAGGATATCGCCGAACATATTTTCGGCAACCAGCAGATCGTAGTCATGGGGATTTTTCAGCAGCCACATCGCCTGGGCGTCGATATTGGTTTCCCACATCGGGATATCGGGATATTTCCTGGCCACTTCGCGGGCGGTGCGAATCATCAGTCCGCCGGTCTCGCGCAGAACATTCGGTTTATCAACCACGGTGACGGATTTGCGGTTATGTTTTTTTGCATATTCGAAGGCCTGAGTCACAATGTTCGCGCATTTCTGGCGACTCATCACGCGTGTGGACAGGGCCAGGTTCTCCAGTCCGTATTGTTTGAATTTTTTCATCTTGGGGTGATTCTTATCGAGCACATCAAAGACTTCCGCGGGAATCGGATGAAATTCGATACCGCCGTACATACCTTCGGTATTCTCACGGAAAATGACCAGGTCGATGCCTTCCTTGTAGTTGAGGGGATTGCCGGGATAGGCTTTACAGGGACGCATATTCGTGTGCAGGTTGAACTCCTGGCGCAGACGGACAATGGGTGAAAAGTAGACATAGCCTTTGCCCTTCAGATTCTCATCGAGCTCTTTGTCCGCTTCTTCCTTGGGTTTGGAAGTAATTGCTCCGAACAGGGCGCAATCGGTTTCTTTCATCATATCTATGGTACGCCGGGGCAGGGGATCGCCTTCATGTTTCCAGAATTCCCAGCCGATATCGCCGTGAATATATTCGGCGTCAAATTTCAGGGCATCCAGAACGATACGCGCCGCTTCCATTACATCATTACCAACGCCGTCACCCGGCAGCCAGGCCACTTTGTACTTTGCCATACACTTTTCTCCTCAGATAATATTTATTTCGTTTAAATTAAGTTAAATCCGATTTTAATCAGCTTTTATCTGCCGCTGTTAACCATTTATTTTACCAGCTCAAAATCGATGAAATCCACATGGTGAAAAATAATCGCTTCCGGCGACCGTTTCTCGCCGGCGCCTTCCTTGGAATGAACGGCAATCACATGCATCACTTCCGAAGGCAGCCCGTGCTTGAAAGCCAGTCCCACGCCGCTAAAGGGATGGCGGATATGCTTGCCAAAGTCGCTCTTAAAAATCGTGCCGTCCGCTTTCTTTTCATATTCAAATAATTTGCCAACATCGGCCAGCAGTGAACCGGCAATGAGATAATCGCGATTGACCTTCGTCTTGCGGTCGCTGTAGGCCTCATCCAGAACCTTATCGCAGGCGATGGCCATTTTGCAGCAGGTACGCACATGCTCGATAAATTTGATTTGCACGTTTTCCGCTAAAAGGGTGAACGGGATAATCTCCAGTTCTTCGTTCGTCCAGTTTCGATAAGCAATAGCCTCTTCCCAGCAGGCAATCACTTTATCTCTGAGCTGCGCGTCTTTGATTTCATTAATCTCAGGCAGCAGTTCCAGTACTTGATTGCGCATATTTATATCCTTTCATCTGTTTAAAATCCCCACCCTGGCGCAAGCCACC
>CAYXRA010000319.1:0-3402 GCA_964467525.1 uncultured Calditrichaceae bacterium | reverse complement strand
TAGATTTCAGAAGATGATCCGATTTCAGGAGAAAATTATGAAAACTACAAAAATATTACTTTTAATTTTATGTTTCTCTTATCTATACGGTCAGGAAAATCCTTTCAGGAATGATTATCAATTTTATGGCCGAAAAGAGGCTTTTACGCCGGGTTCGGCATTCAGCGCACTCGGAAGCGTTTCCATTTTGGTAAATCCGGCCAATATTGCTTTTATTACCGATAATCGCGTAGGCGCTGGCTTTTGTGCTTCCGATGTGGGCTACGGTTATTTTATTTCGTGGGTGGCGCCAAATTTCAGCATCGCTAATGCCAAACAATTAAACACAGCCACTGAAGAAGCCATCCGCGATTTTAAAAAGACCTTACTGCAATTTAATTTTGGCGTTTCCACCACCGATTTGGGACTTACCGGCAATCGCTTATCTGCCGCTGTTGGAGTTAATGTAAAAAATCAGGCTGACTATTTATATGATGAAAATGATGATTTGATTACCGGAGGCGGCGCGCTGGCGATGGATTTGGGTTTTATCATCAAATGGCGTGTTCTGGCATTGGAGCTGGCAGTGGCTAACTTTAATAAACCAAAGATAGAAAACACGGACTATAGTTACAATCAGGGATATATATACGGTTTGCGCTATGAGAATAACAGTGGATTAAAAATAGCCCTTCAGGGATTGAGCGGCGATCGCTATCAGAATACGGACCTGGGTTTAAACCTGGGCGTAGAGCAGGGATTTTTTGAACAACGGCTTATTTCAAGTCTTCAGTTGACTTCCTATTTCGATGGTCCTGAGGCCACGATGCAAAATATTGCCGGCAGCGTCGGTTACCGCATCAGTTCAAAAGGACGCTTATTTTATCCGCTTAAAGATTTGGAATTTCGTTATACACTCAGTTTTTTAACCCTTCCACAGAATATCGGTACGCATATGTTTGTGGTGATGAAATATTTTTAGGCACGAAGATATTGCAATAACAAATAATCGAACTGATGTTAAAAGGATAAATTGAATCTGCCATTTGCCTGGCTCTGATTATTTGCAGGCATTGGGCAGGCTGACATCCGCTGATAAAATCGAATATAAAAATCAAAAAGGTGATTCATGCATGTATTGATCACAGGAACCAGTTCGGGAATCGGCTACGGACTGGCACAGGAATTTGTTCCCCGCAAAACTGAAGTTTGGGGAATCAGTCGCAGAGCGGCGGCCGATCTTTCACAGGCTAAAAACTACCATCATTTACAGCTTGATTTGACGGATTATGATAAAGTTCGTCAATTGGTCCCGGAATTTATTGGCAAATTAGAGCAACTGGATTTGGTTATTCTCAATGCCGGCGTGCTGGGCAAAATTAACATGATGCATGACCTTGGCGTCGAAGAGATGAAACAGGTCATGGAGATTAATGTCTGGGCTAATAAAGTTTTACTCGATATTTTATTTAAACAGGTAAAAAATATCCGGCAGGTTATCGGCATGTCCACCAAGGCTTCACTGCACAGCACGCCGGGCTGGGGCGCCTATTCCGTCTCGAAGGCTGGCTTGAATATGCTCATGAATGTTTATGCCAATGAATATCCCGAAACGCATTTTAATGCCTTTGCCCCAGGACTGATCGACAGCGAAATTCAGGAAACAATCTATAATATCAAGGAAACCGATAAGTATCCCTCGGTTAAAAAATTGCAGGATGCCCGGTTTACCGATGAAATGCCCGGTTCGCGCGAGGCGGCGCCACAACTGGTCGCAGGGATAAAAAAAGCCCTGAAATATGAGAGCGGTACATTTGTCGATGTCAGGGAAATGTAATCCGGACGTGGTCAATTTGCAAAATACAGGAGTGACTATGCAAAACATAAATGTTAACATTTACGAAAAGGAAGGAATTCAGAATACGGAGGCTACGCTGGAAAAGGTTCGCCAGCGTGTCAAAGATTCGGATATCAGTCAAATCGTTGTTGCAACGACTACGGGTCAGACCGCCCTTACCGCTGCAGAAATGATGCCGGAGACAGAAGTGATCGGCGTGACCATGCACGCGGTTGATGAAGATGTTTATGTGAATCGTCACGGAAAAAAGATTCTGGCAAAGAATCCCGAAATCATGCAGAGGGCACGCCAGAAAGGTGTAAAATTTTACACCGGCGTGCATCCTTTCCGTGGCGCTGTTTCCAGTGCGCTCAGCGAAGCCTTTGGCGGTTATAGCGTGCATGATGTGATACATAAATTTTTGATGAAAATTTTTTCAACCGGCACCAAGGTTGCTATCGAATGTACGTTAATGGCCGCCGACGGCGGATTTCTTGATATGGATAAAGACATTATTGCCATGGGTGGTTATCGCGGCGGCGCCGATACGGCACTGGTTTTAAAACCGGCTTACAGCTATCGATTGTTTGAAATGAAAATTCGTGAAATTATCTGTTTTCCGCGCGAGCGCGGGGAATGAATTTAATTGGAGAAACACTGAACTTAATTCGCGTCCAACAAACCATGACTTCATCATTTTAATTAGCGGCTGCTTATGAACGATGCAAAGTTTTATAAGGATAAGGTAGTCATTATTACCGGCGCTTCCAGCGGTATTGGCAAAGCGCTTTCGCTCAGACTGGCCGGATACGGTGCTAAAGTAATATTGGCTGCCCGCAGTGAGGACAAACTCAAAGCCCTGCAGGATAAAATCACTGCATCCGGATCGCAGTCCATCTACCTCAAAACCGATATTTCGGTTCGTGAGGATGTGGCAAAACTCGTCAAAGCCGCTATCGGCGAATGGGACCGGGTCGATATTTTTATCTCCAATGCCGGGCAGTATGTTCAGGGATTTATCAAAGATGTGAATGACCATATTTTCACACAATCAATTGAAGTCAATTTCTTTGGCGCATTTTACGGCGTAAAAGAAATTTTACCCGTTTTTGAATGCCAAAAATCGGGAAGCATTGTTTTCATCAATACCCTGGATGCCAAAAAAGGCATCATCAGCGACGGGCCCTATGTCGCAGCAAAATCGGCTCTGGATGGCTTCGCCGATGTGCTCCGTCAGGAAGTAAAAGGTTCAGGTATAAGCGTCATATCGGTTTATCCAGGCAGGATTGACACGCCGATGATTGCTGATTTAAAAGCGCCCTGGATTTCTCCAAAACTTTCCGTCGAACGTGCCGTCAGCGCCGTAGTGAAGGGTATTAAAAAAGACAAACCTGTTATTGTAATTCCAAAAATATTCTATCCGCTCGGAGCGCTGAACAATTGCTTTCCACGGCTCATGGATTGGTTCTATAAACAATTTTCTCTTGAAGGAAAGCGAAGCCCATAACTTGCCTGAAGCTTCTTCATGTTTTAAAAATCAAATTTTCTCTTCTTCCGGACTGAGCATTAAAACGACAGCCCAATCC
>CAYXRA010000318.1:0-3428 GCA_964467525.1 uncultured Calditrichaceae bacterium | reverse complement strand
TCCGAACTTTCTCCCCGCCAAACCGTTAAAATCCTTTAAATTTTTGCCAATTGTATTAAATCAATTCAATTGATATATTTAGCCATCAACGGATAAACGAAAAACTGAAGGTTGCCCATTGACATTTAAAGAATTACTCAATCAATCTAAAAACGTAATAAACGGACGCATGAAAAGAGACCGCCTGAGCCGTTTCTACGGCTCGGTTGTCTTCCATCAAAAAAAAGACCGGATCAGCGCATCAGAAATCGAAGATATTCAGGATCAGCTACTGCAGCACAATATCTATTCACACCTTGATGAAACGCCCAATAGATACATTTTAAAAACGATCCGCGGCGATGAACCGCAGCAGCGGCGCAAAATTTTCCGCCATTTAATCCTGTTTATTCTGACCATCGGCACCACAACCATTACCGGGGCGATGCTCCGCGGACGTGATCCCTTTGCCTCTCTGGCCGATTTCTCCAGCGGACTGGAATATTCTTTTGCCTTAATGACCATTTTGCTTTTTCATGAGATGGGGCATTACATTGCCTCGCGTTTTTACGGCGTGCAGGTGACGCTGCCATATTTTATTCCTTTGTTTTTGCCGACGTTTCATCCGGGCACCCTCGGGGCTTTTATCAAAATGCGTTCGGCAATTCCAAACAAAAGGGCCCTGCTCGATATCGGTATTGCCGGGCCGCTGGCCGGATTTGTGATGAGCGTGCTGTTTTTGATAATTGGATTTAACCGTCTGCCCGATGCGACCGGAATATGGGCCTATATCGAAACCATTCATCCCATCGATAGCCCCCAGGGGGTTAACCTAACACTGGGCAATACCCTGTTGTACGACTTTATCGCTTCCTTTTTTGACGGGCAGCGTCTGCCGATGAATGAAATGTACCATTTTCCTTTCATTTTTGCAGGATGGTTCGGATTGCTGGTTACCGCGCTGAATCTGATGCCCATCGGTCAACTGGATGGCGGGCACATCACGTATGCTTTGTTTGAAGACAGGGCCCGGTTTATTGCCATCGCCGGATTTATCCTGCTCATTTTGCTGAACGTCTATGTGATTTACAATTATAATTCCTTTATCTGGGTACTGTGGCCGATACTGATTTTAATTTTCATTCGCTTCCGCCACCCGCCGACGCTGGATAACAGCATACAACCGGACGGCGGACGGCGCTGGCTGGGCTGGCTGGCCTATCTGATTTTTATTATCAGTTTTTCGCCGATGCCCATTTACCTTGCAAATTAGTGGGATATTATTTTGACTTATGTATTAATTTTTTTGATTGCAATTTTTGTCGCCTGGGGCATCATGGTTTGGATCCGCAAAACCATGTGGGATGCGGTGCATCGCAATTTACTCGATTTGCTGGATCATTACGATGGTGAAGTGGTGCGGCGCAGTTTTGCCGCCCGGCCGATTTTTCACGGGAAGCTGAACGGCGTTACGGTTACCCTGAATTTCAGCAGCGAACGCACCGCCGGTAAGCGCATCAATTATATCGACATCAGTTATGCCGCCGGAAGCAGTTTTAATGCCACCATTTCTGATAAAGCCTGGCTGGAAAAGCAGGATGCGGGTGAATTGGAAGATTTTGAGACGGTGACTAATGAAAACGGACGCCCATTCATTGTTCGCCCGGCATCCGATCCCAAAGTGAAAGCCTGGCTGAAAACGCCGCTCTTTTCCGAAATCATTAATCGCTTCAACGGATTGGCCTACATTTTTCTGGGTAAAAGCGGAACGCTCTGCGAATTTATCAGCGATGACATCATCCGATCCACAAAATTTGAAAATTTAAATCCAAAATTAATTCTGATCGAAAAATTAGGGAAACAAAATCTTTGATTGAAAATATACCTGAAGATTACCGTGCCGGCTATGCAGCGATTATCGGACTGCCCAATGCCGGCAAATCGACTTTAATGAATGCCCTGCTGGATATTAAGCTATCCATAGTCTCGGCAAAACCGCAAACAACCCGAAGGCGGGTGCTGGGCATTCTGAATAAAGAAAAATATCAATTAATATTTATCGACACGCCCGGTATGCTCAAACCGCGCTATCAGTTACAGAAAAAAATGATGGATCAGGTACACGGCGCCCTGAATGATGCCGATCTGCTGATCCTGATTATTGATGCAAACGACAAAAATCATCCGGGCGAAATTGATTTCGCGTTGCTTAAAGATACCAAAAAACCGATCATTTTACTGCTCAATAAAATCGATCTGATACCCAAATCCAATATTCTGACGCTGATCGAAGTTTACGATAAAGTCTTATCGCCGCAGGTTATTATTCCCATTTCTGCTTTGAAGGAGGATGGGCTGGAGCGGATTGATGATGAATTGTTTCCGTTGATACCGCTGAGTCCACCTTATTACCCGCCCGATGTGATCACCGATCAGCCGGAGCGTTTCTTTGCCGCCGAGCTGATTCGCGAGAAAATTTTCTTTCAGTTCCAGCAGGAAATTCCATACTCCACAGAAGTAACCATCGAACAGTTCGAAGAAAGGAAAAAGGGCAAGGATTATATCTATGCCGTTATTAATGTCGAGCGTAAGTCTCAAAAGGGTATTTTAATCGGTAAAAAAGGAGAAGCGCTGAAATCCATCGGCGCCGCCGCGCGCAGGGATATCGAAGCCATGCTGGGCAGGGAAGTGTTTCTCGAGCTGCGGGTTAAAGTCAATGAAAACTGGCGTAAAAATGAACTGAAGTTAAAACGCATGGGCTACTGATCTGATATTATTTTAAAACCTTCCCCGCTTTCCTTCCCGTATTGCCTCGGGTAAGAAATTTGGGGAGAGGTCTCATGAAAAGAATTTCGCGCCTGTTTCATTTACATCTTCTTTGCGGTAAATTACTTGGATTCTGCGATAACAATGTGTTCCTGGATATTTTTAACCTGTTTTTCCACTTCGAGCGCATAGCGGTTGAAAAGCGAATCAACTTCCTGATAATCCTCATTTTGAATCCAGTTGAAGCGCTCCGGGTACTTCAGATAATTGCCGGCCACATAAGCCTTCAGGCGCGTTACTTTTTCGGGGGCACACCTGGCTACTCCATTCAGTTTTTCGATAAGCGTGGAATAATCGCGGTCCGGATACAAACACTTTATTTTCATGATGTGGATGATGGCCGATTCTACTGCGCCCTGATTAACCATGGATAAAGAAAAAAGGTAAGCCTGTTCTGCTTTCGCCAATTGTTTATCACTCAACTGGGCGTATACGTCATAAGTGCTGAACAGAAGCAGAAAAATGGCGCTGATGGTTAAATACTTTTTCATTTTGACCTCTCTTTGGTTGTGGGTTTTCTTCATCTGTTTAAAATCCCCACCCTGGCGCAAGCCACCTGCCACAGGCGCCCCTTTGGGGCAACCCCAGCCGGGCGGGAGTGGGAGAAGAACCCTCTCCCCATC
>CAYXRA010000317.1:0-3489 GCA_964467525.1 uncultured Calditrichaceae bacterium | reverse complement strand
AGTAATGACGCGGGTTTGCGGGGTTTGGAACCGTTTAACTGTAGAAGAAAAGCAAAGGTCATAAAAGAGAAACTTAAAATCCGCGCCGAGCGCCAGGGCCTGAGCCGCTCGGAAATTGTGCGAAATGCCCTGATTGAATATTTTGAAAAGGATGCACCGGATCAGAAGGGCAGTTTTTATGATTTGGCAAAAGACCTCGCCGGCAGCGTGGAAAGTGCCCCGGATCTCTCAACAAATAAAGCGCATCTGTCCGGATACGGCCAATGAAGTCAGAAAAAATAATTATTGATACAGGGCCCATCGTTGCATTTGTAAATAAAAACGATTTTTTTCATAGCTGGACAAAAACCCAATTTTCACAATTAAATCCGCCCTTATTTACCTGCGAATCCGTAATATCGGAAGTTTACTTTCTGTTAAGGCATACGGAAACAGGCGTAAACAGTGTTGTACAGATGCTGGAAAGAGGATTGATCCAATTCCCGTTTAAACTGGAATCCGAATTAAATGCCATAGCCCATTTAGTCAAAAAATATAGAAATATCCCAATGCCCTTAGCCGATGCCTGCTTGGTCAGAATGAGTGAGCAAATTTCCGATAGTTTAATTTGTACTTTGGATAGCGGTTTTAAAATATACCGGGAAAATAGTCGAAAAATAATTCCGCTAATTATACCGGAAATGAAGTAAAATTAAATTCCCTTGCCATCCGCCACTGCATCATTCCAACAATCCATTCTTCCACTGACCACATTTTTTAAAGTAAAATATTTAACCAGCGTTACAGTCAATAATTTTAGCATGTAATTAGTTAGGCTGGTTAATGAAAGGACATGACCGTATCGGCGCTGTATTTTACTAGCGCGCATTATGATGGATATTATCCGCATAAATTAACATAGACCCGAACTTTTTCGTAATACATCAGGATAAAATTGTTTAAACATCAGAACTTTTCACCAAATCTTCAGGAAAATCTTATTCAAACATCAGGAGAAAATAATCAAAAACTCAAGCAGTTTTAGTGCTAATATCATCATATCCCGGAATACTTCTGTTTCAGAATGGCAATCAGTTCGTCATCTGCGGGGGGAAAGGGATACTGGTCGAGGTCGGGCAGGGCTACCCAGCGGAAATCGGCCACTTCGCGGGCCACGGGTTGCTGGTTTTTATCCTTCAGCCGGCAGGCGTAAAATGCAATGTCAATGATTTTAATATCATATTCGAATATTTCCCGGTGAATCAGCGCCCCGGTATCGGCCCCGATCAGCAACTCCTCTCTTAGCTCGCGCGCCAGGGCTGCTTCGGGTTTTTCGTCAAATTCAATCGTTCCGCCGGGAAATTCCCACATGCCGCCCAGATGGGATCCCGCCGGACGTTGGGTAATTAAAACCTGATTCTTATCATTGAAAATAATGGCGGCCACGACCCGGATAATCGACTTATTCATAAAATACAGTCGGTTGAAGGATTCTCAGTTCAGTCAGCGCAACAGTTCGGAAACGGATTTCTTGGCATTGATATTATAAATCACATTGGCAAACAACGGGGCGATGGACACCTCGTCGTACCAGGAATTGCGGTTTAGGAAATCATCGCCATGAATGACCGCATCCGTACCGATGATTTTATTGAAAGCCCCCCCGGAGTAGGCCATGCTGAGTTTTTCCTCGGCATTGGCGTTAAAAAAGGGCAGACTGCAGGCGATTATAATATCTTCCGCGCCTTTGTCCTTGAGCAGCTTGCAGGCGTTGATCATGGTGCCGCCGGTGCTGATCATATCATCAGGGATAAAGACATCCTTGCCTTTCACATTACCGACCAGGCGCATGCTTTCGATATAGCCGATCTTGGAATAGTCGCGTGCTTTATCGACGATGGCCAGATCGGTTTTCATTTCCTTGGAATAGTAACGGGCTTTATCCGCGCCGCCCACATCGGCCGAGCAGACGATCAGTTTGTTTTTGCTGTTTTTGCGGTAGTGCTTTTCGAAGTGATTAATGATCGTGCGCGAAGCATGCAAATCTTCCAGTTTCCCGCTTCCGAAAAATCCCATAATCGCTTCGGCGTGCACATCGAGGGTCAGCACCCGGTCGGCGCCTGATACTTCCAGAAACTGGGCAATCTGTTTGGCAGTGATCCCTTCGCGGGTTTTTTTACGCTCCTGCCGTGAATAGGGATACTGGGGCAGTACCACGGTGATGGAATCGGCGTCGGAATGATAGGCGGCGTTGACGGCGGTGAGCAGGGCCATCAGGTTATCGTTGATGCTTTTTTTGGAAAGGGGATCGTCCAGACACTGCACCACATAGTGATCGTCGCCGCGGATATTATCTTCGATTACCGTCTTAACTTCGCCGTTGGCAAAATCGATCTCCTGGGAATTGGTCATGCGCAGGGGAATTTCATCGTGTTTATCTTTCCGCAGTATGTTATTGAGGGCATTGATGATACGCTGCGCAAATGTTTTTCCGGATGCGCAGCTCATAATACTCATGGCGCCGCGTTCACCCTTTTTCTTGGATATGGATTTTGGTGCCAATGTTTGCTCCTTTACGCTTCGTTCACAGGTTTAAAGAAAGGAAAATGTTTTTGAACGGCATCACAGATCGCTTCATGGATTTTGCTGTTACCGGCGATTAAATAACTGTTGTGCAGAAAATGGGGCTGATTCCAGAAATCGCTGACCCGTCCGCCCGCTTCGCGGATGATGACCGCGCCGGCAGCCATATCCCAGGGACTCAGTCCCAGTTCCCAGAATCCGTCAAAACGGCCGGCGGCTACATAGGCCAGATCAATCGCCGCAGCGCCGATCCGCCGCATCCCGATACACTGCTGAAACAATTCGGCAAAAACGCCCTGATAGGCTTGCAGCAGATGCTTGGCTTTGAACGGAAAACCGGTGGCCAGCAGGGCTTGCGAAAGCCGGGTGCTTTTACTCACTGAAATTTTATTGCCGTTGAGAAAGGCGCCCTGACCCTTTTCCGCGTAAAAGAGTTCGCCGCGCAGCGGATCGTAAATGACGCCGAGAATCAGTTCCTGTTTGTATTCACAGGCGATGGAAACGGCAAAATTGGGGATTCCCGATATGTAATTCGTGGTGCCGTCCAGCGGATCGATAATCCAGCGGTAGTGATCCGATTTATCTTCCGCGCCGCCTTCCTCAGCCAGAATGGAATGATCGGGATATTTTTGCCGGATGATATCGATAATCGCTTTTTCCGAATTCTCATCAACGAAGCTGAGAAAATCGGTTTTACTTTTTGCCCGTACCGCGCCCTCCGGAATTTTTCCGTAGTTTTCGCACAGAATTTTACCAGCGGCCCGGGCGGCTATTCTGGCGGTTTCGATCATAAAATGGTTTCCCTGATTTTAGATTTTAAATATTTATGTCCATATTCCACGTCTTCATCGGCGTCGGGGGTCGGAATCGGAATCGGTATCGGTTTTTCCCATCCGTCTTTTTGCAGAATCAATTTGTCCATTCAAA
>CAYXRA010000316.1:0-3533 GCA_964467525.1 uncultured Calditrichaceae bacterium | reverse complement strand
AATCGGTATCGAAACAGAGAAACATCGAACAGACAAACCCATTACCCCGCCAACCGCGGCATTCGGAAGTCGCTCCCGGGTTTACCCACATAAAACATGCAGCCACACGACAGTGCGGCGATACAGGAATGAAGTGAATGGAAGGAATGATAAGGAATAGAGATTCTCCTGCCGGCTTCACAGCCGGCAGTCAGCAAAGCCGCAGTCAGCAAAGCCGCAGGCAGCATCGAAAATTTTTTAATATCCGATTTCCCCTCCACCGGAGGGGATTAAAAGGTTGGTTTTGTCATGCGATCAAATTTTAGAGCCTGTAAAAATTTACAAAATGAATACTTTTTTCTTGTTTCGGTCAGTTGCGCTGCCAACCGTACCCACCCCTGACCCCTCCGTCGGAGGGGAATTAAACCCTGCCAGCCTTCCCCTTAGCAGGGAAATATAAATTTCATATTTTTCTTTTTAAATTATGATTTGCGGCAGAAATTTTCTTTTAATAATATATACAATAAACAATACAAAAATTTTTCATCCCATCGAACGGGGCCACGCCCATGAAAATAGTTCCGGCAATTGCAATTTTGCTTATTTGTACAGGATTTATTTTCGGACAGATCGATAATAACCAGGAACCGCCCGGCATCGATTGGAAAACGATCGACACGAAACATTTCCGGCTGATCTTCCCGGAGGCAATCAGCGCAGACGCCCGCCGTGTGGCTAACACGCTGGAATATGAGTACAGCGCAATCACCAAAACGATCGACTATCAATTCGACCGCGTGCCTGTTCTTCTGACTACCCAAAGCGTTATTCCCAACGGCTATTTTGCCATGGCCCCGCGGCGCAGCGAATGGTACGGGACGCCATTTCAGGTGGGCGCCTTCGACGGGGAATGGTATAACTTACTCGCCTCCCATGAAATTCGTCATGTGGTGCAGGCCGGTAAAATTGTTAACCGTGGCTTCAACCGGGTTTTAGGCATTTTGGGTGGTCAGGAGCTGGTTTGGGGAATAACCAATTTAATGGTCCCGCGCTGGTTTTGGGAAGGCGACGCCGTTTTGACGGAAACCCTGCTGAGCAAAAGCGGCCGGGGACGCGATCCCGGCTTTGATATCGGCGCCCGCGCGCTGCTCCTTTCAGGAAAAGAATATGCTTATTACAAAGCGATGCTGGGGTCTTACAAAGATTTTTATTCCGATCACTATACGCTGGGCTACCTGTTGGTAGCGCATGTACGCAAGAATCATGATAAGATGGCCTGGAGTCATATTCTGGGCAGAACGTCTTTTTTTACTTTTTATCCCTTTGCATTTGCCGCCTGCAGTAAGGGTATCATTGGTAAAGGCGCCACTGAAATTTACGAGGCGGCTATGCAGGAGTGGAAAACATTATGGCGTGAACAGCAGGATAGTCTAATGGTTAGCAAGGTCCGGCAGATCAATAAAGCGCAGGATGTCTATACGAACTATTATTTCCCGCAGAGCGATGCGTCGGGAAGCATCATTGCCATGAAGCAGGGCCTTGCCGATACACGTAAACTGGTAAGCATTGACAGGGAAGGGAAGGAAGAATTATTGACCCGGCTCGGCGGTTTTTTTACCGTGGCAGTTAATGCGGGCAAGGCAACATGGAGTCAGCTCAGTGTCCACCCGCGCTGGCAAAAACAAACCTTTGCTGATATTATGCTGTTCGATCTGAAAACCAAACAAAAACGGCTGATCACAAAAAGGGGAAAATTTTTTACACCGGCGCTTTCCAAAGACGGTAAAAAAATCGCCGCTGTTCGCTTTACGCCTAACCGCCAATGTCGCCTGGTTATTTTCGATGTCGAAACAGCGGAAATAGCGCGGGTATTGCCCAATCCGGAAAATGATTTTATAAAAGAACCTGACTGGTCGGAAGACGGCAAAAAACTTGTTTTTACCCGTCAGAATGCCAATGGCAAGGCGCTTACGATTTATGATTTTGAAAGTGATCGCCTGCGCAATGTCATCCCTTACTGCTGGCAGGGTATCACCGCGCCGGTTTTCTATAAAAATTATATCCTGTTCGGTTCCTTCTATTCCGGCATCGATAATATCTATGCCGTCGATATAAAAACCGGTCAGCCCTGGCAGGTTACCTCGCGGCCCTACGGCGCCTGCAATCCGTCGGTCGATTTTAAGCGTAATACCCTGCTGTTTAACGATTACAGCATAAAGGGATATAACGCGGTAGCTATGCCCCTGGATACAACACAATGGACAAAATCCGAAAACGTGCCCGACAGAACAATCAAATATTACGAATCTTTGATCAGTCAGGAACAGGGCCGAAATATTTTTGATCCGGCGGATATCCCGGATAAAAAATACGAAATCAAATCCTATAACAGCTTTAAAAATCTGTTTAATCTTCACAGTTGGTATATCAGTCCGGACAGTCTGAATCTGGGCATCGGAATTAAATCAACGGATTTGTTAAATACAGCAGAAATGATTTACGCTTTGTACTACAATAAAAACGAGCGGTCACTCGGCGGCATGGCTCAGTTCAGTTACGGCGGGTTCTGGCCCATCATCGATGTCGTCGCCGAAAGGCGCGCCCGCGCCCAGACTTTTCAAAATAGTACCGGACAGAAGTGGGATGATTACTGGTGGGAAAATTCCGCCGGATTGGCAATGCGTCTGCCCCTCAATTTTTCGCGCGGTATTTACAGTCAGTTTTTGCAGTTTTCGCTAAGCGCACAGGTTTATCATATCTCAGGTCAGGAACCGTTTACCAGAGATTATTTTAATCGTAAAGGTGAGAAAGGTGAAGGCTGGTTTTACCCGGTTACCTGCGGATTCCTGTATCAGAGTACCCGGCGGCATGTAGCGCGCGACGTTATGCCCCGTTTCGGGAATGCTATCGGCATTGCCTATAAACATACCCCGTTTGCCGGCGATTATCTTGGTGAAAGTATTTTTGCGTCCGCCCGCTTGTATCTGCCCGGCCTGATGCGCCATCACGCGATTCGCATCGCCGGAAATTATGAAACCCAGCGCACAGGCGGCTATCGCTTTGCATCGGAGATGATTTATCCCCGCGGCTACAGCTATGATTTTTATGAACAATTTTACAAAGTTTCCGCGGATTACGGATTGCCCCTGCTTTATCCCGATCTGGATTTGGGCAAGTGGTTTTATCTGAAAAGAATAAAAGGGATGCTTTTCTATGATTACGGGGTTGGTTTAAAAGAAGGGAAGCGTAAATATCACCGGTCTCTGGGGTTCGAGCTTTTACTTGATCATCACTGGCTGTCTTTCTGGATTGAATTTGAGGGCGGCTATCGCTATGCCTGCCGCATTGAAGACCGGGAAGTCAGACATGAAATTTTATTCAGGATTCCGATGTAACAGTAGAATCTTACTTGCGAAATCTGAGCGTGTATCTCTGACTTTGCCAATTCCAAATCCCCTGTTATGTTAGGAATCAAGTAAAAAATCAATTATTTTTCAACTTTGAACAAAGCATCCCCATATTCAGTCGATTTCAATCGACTGAATTCTAACTTT
>CAYXRA010000315.1:0-3550 GCA_964467525.1 uncultured Calditrichaceae bacterium | reverse complement strand
ATTATTTTTAATTTAAAGTTTATCAACACATTGTATTCTTTGCGGCTTTGCGTGATGAATTTTTCAGGTTAGTCAAAATTATGGGTGAATAGAAGAAGGTCAATTCCGCTAACCCTTTCTTAATCCGGGGCGGGACCGGTTTTTAAAACCGCTCCTCCAGCTCCACGCCCAGCCCGTCGGCAATGCGGTTGACAAAATTGAAATAAGCGGCAATGGCGCAAATATCGTGAATGCCCCGGTCGTCGAATCCAGCACTGCGCAGCGTTTCGGCATCGGCGGCGGTTATGCGCCCGGGATGTCGCGTCAGCTTTTCCACATATTCCAGCATAACCCGGTCCGCTTCATAAAGGGCCGCTTTTTTATAATTATTGGTTAATTGCTGCAAAAAGCCATCAATTTTGTCTGCCGTCCATTTCTGCTGCTGTAAAACCTTACGGAGCGCCGCCCCGTGATGTTCGATTCAGTAATGGCAGCCGTTGATCGCCGATACGGTTAGGGCAATCATCTCCCTCTGAGCCCGGGTCAGCGGGCTTTTCGAATACATCAGTTCCTTAAAAAGGTTGTAGTGCAATGGGCCGGTTTTGCTGTGAACGCCGTGAATGCGCAGAATATGATCCGTGTCCGAAAGACGGTCTTCAGCGGGTATTTTTTCAAAGGGAATATATTGGATAAAAGCCATGGTTACGCTCCTGATTTGCAAGGATGGTTAAAAAGTGCCATGCTGCAAGGCGCCCCTTGCGGGGAAGAAATTCTGCCGCTGCCCTTAATAAGCAATCCAGTTTAAGCAAATCGATTATTCAGCCAAATAAGCCCTGGCCGCGGCCAGCAACACATCCGCTTTAATGCGCACCTTGTAGTTTGGATTGACATATTCAAATTTGATCAGGCCATCGGTTCCGATGATAAAAGCAGCCGGCACCGGTAATATATGATGTTCCTGACCCGACGCCTCTTCCAGATTCATTCCGAAACCCTTCAGCTTATTGATGTGTTCATCTTCTACTTTGAAAGCCAGCCCAAATGCTTTAGCGGCCGCAGCCGCGCTGTCGGAAAGCAGGGTGTAATTCATTTCATGCTTTTGCATGCTCTCACGCAGCTTGGCTGGGCGGTCCATGCTAACGGCAAGAATCTGGTATCCCAGTTGGATAAGATCGTCTTCAATGTCCTTCAGCTCCGCCAGATGCAGATTGCAGAACGGGCACCAGCCGCCGCGGTAAAAAATGAGTACGGTCGGTTTTAGGGCAACGGCTTTATTAAGATTAATGGATTTGCCGTCAACGTTGGTCAGAGTGAGCGGCGGAACCTTCGCGCCGATCAGCAAAGGACAAATCTGCTCGCTGATCTTAGCCGCTGTATTTTTGTTATCGGGCTGGTTTCCGCCCCCTATGACGGATAGATTCAGTAAAAGTATCCAAAAAAAGATTGAAATCAGTTGCATATAAGTATCCTCCTTTAATTGCGCTTAAGGGAATGCGCGCCTGTAACTTCCGCAGCAGGCATCCGGTTTATAAACACTAATGAATCTTAAGCAGGGCAATTTCAGATAAACCGGGAATCCCTTTTAGCGTTTCGTTTATGGTTTTTGTGTGATGTCCGACGCCGCTCAGGTACTGCTGTACTTCCGCATCATTGAGCGTGTTTTGGCATACGGCAATATTATCGGCATCGGAAAGGGGCACAATGCGCGCGGCCTTGTTTACCGTACTTCCGAACAGATCGAGAATATGGTTCATATTGACCACCAGCGCCGGCCCGGACGCTAAACCGATTTTGAGTCCGGATTCCTGCGTCAGCTTGTGTTTTTTCAAAATAGCGGCAACCTCGTTTTTTAGTTTCATGGATATTTTAACCGCATTCAGCGGGTCGTGAAATACGGCCATTACGGCATCGCCGATGGTTTTAATCACACCGCCGGCATTGGTGATAATTTCTCGGAACAAAACCTCGAAATGTTCGCGCACCAGCACATAGGCTTTCAGATCGCCGATCGTGTTATAAATATGCGTCGATTGGATCAGGTCGGTGAACATCAGCGTTACCGAACGCACCTTAACCGAATGATCCAGATCGGGGATCTGATCGGAAAACTGTTCGCGGAATTTGGGCAGGCCGATTAAATCCAGCACGGTAACCGGCGCCACTCGTTTATCTATGGTGCGCATAGCCAGCACTTGCGGCGCTTCGCCTTCAAATAATCTGGGATGCAGGGAAAGGCTTATGGTTATATTCTGGTCGGCAAAATTATCAAAATCTATCCTGCAACTGTTGCAGTGGCTGTGTTCGTGAATATCGCCCAGTTTATGCTCATGCCCGGCGATACCGCCGCAGCGCGGGCAGTTGATATCCCACTGCATTTCGAACAGCCCGGACAGCACGCCGTCCACCGTCAGATTCAGCATCCGGTAATGGGAAATGCCGATCCGGATGGCGATGAAATTGGGATTCATCACCAGCAGATCGGCAGCCTTGCTTTTAACGATGAAGCGGTACAGGTTTTGAAGCATGTCTTTTTCTGTGCCGTTGCGGTACATCTGAGTGAGTACCGCTTTCAGCGCGGGCAGCCGTACCTGATTCATTAAGCGTCCTCTTTTTGAACAAATTTTCCGGTCAGAGCGTCCAGACTGATGCGGCCCGGCCCGGTAATAATCAGACTGAAAAGCATCAGGAGGTAATACAACGGTATTTCAAATCCGTTATTTCCTGCTTCGAAACCGTTACCGATATGCACGGTAAAAATGGCCACAAGCATTACGATGATTAAAGGGATGGAAATCAGCCGCGTTCCCAGCCCCAGGAACAGCAGCACAAAGCCGGCGGTTTCCGTGGCGGTGGCCAGATAAGCGTTCAGCGCCGGAAAAGGCATGCCCATACCGCTGAACCACTCGATAATGCCATCGATGTTGCCCAGCTTCATCATCGCCGGCCCGTAAAATCCGTAAGCCAGAATGAGCCGGAAAAACAACGGCGGCAGGTCTTTCGCCAAATCCAGTTTCTCAATGATATTTTTATATAAACTCAACATTTCTTCTCTCCTGTTTTTATTGTAAAAGCCGCCGCGGGAGGCGGCCGAAGTTTCTGTTTTTTGATTACGATTTGCTTACCGGTCCCAGCACCGCGCCGTAGACCAGATGACCGAGCAGGCTGCCCATGACCATCATCATTGGAGCGGGAGTGTTACCGGAAAACAGGCCGGCGCCCATCATCGGCATGACGATAATCTGGGCCATAAAGAAGGGAATCAGCGCGAAAAGCATTCCCTTAACGACAGCGCTGCCGGGCAGGCGATTTTTCCAGGTAATTACATACGCGGCGGCCAGCACGGCGCCGATCACAAAATGCATCACCCAGCCCATCCAGACCGGAATACCCATAAATCCGGCCAGCATGTTGCCGATGGGCATTTCGGGCATGCCCATCATCGGGGCGACCAGCATCAGCATGGTCATAACGGCCGTGGCGATAATCCCGCCCCTGAGAATGGAAATTAATTGCTTGTTCATATCAGACTCCTTGTTATGGTTTGTGTTCACATTAGTTGATCATTCAAACC
>CAYXRA010000314.1:0-3571 GCA_964467525.1 uncultured Calditrichaceae bacterium | reverse complement strand
CCGATTCATCGGGGGAGGGGCGAAGGGGTGGGGGGTATTTAATCATCCCTTTGTCTGTTTGCAAATCATGGATGTTTCATTTGCTTTAAATCTGCTTTCCTCTCCGGCTTTTTCCAACCATTCCCGATTTAAACTTACTTTGTATTATAAGCTCAGCCGGAAACCGCTCATTATTTCTCTGCCGGGCAGCGGCACGCCGTAATCGCTGAAAAAATTACTGTCGGTGATATTGTTAACGCGGATATACCAGTTCAGAAAATCAAACGCCTGCCAGGCATATTTGAGATTTATCAGCATAATGTGATTCAACTCTTCCCAGTTTGAATTGTCGGGATTCCGGTAATACTGTCGCGCGCTGTAACTGGTTTCCACAACGACCTGCATTTCCGGGACAAATTGCCACTGCCCGATAAAATTTAACAAATGCCGGGGCCTGTAGGGCAGATAATCAAAATCACGGTCATCCGATCGGTCCAGTGCCTCGAGATAGGTGTAATTGAACACGGCATCGATGTTTTTCCAGGTTACCTTCAGATCGAGTTCCGCGCCGCGCAGCAGGGCGCTGCCGATATTCTGCATCTGCTGAATGTTTCCCTGTAATTTCCGGAAAATAATCAAATCCTGCATGACATTATAAAACAGGACAACATTCAAATAGCCGAAACGGTTATCGAGCCGCGCACCGATCTCATTATTATATGCAAACTCCGGTTTCAAATCCGGATTGGACCGCGATTCCCAGCCTCTTTTTGTGGCCAGCCGTTCGGCGTAAAGCTCGCGCATGGTGGGAAAGCGGCTTTTACGGGCGGCTGATGCAAACAAAGTCAATCGCTTGTTGTACTTGTATTGAAACGCAGCCTGACCATTCAGCAGCCAGATCGGATCGCGCAGGGACATGCCGGCGGCGCGCACCGGCCGCAGGTAATTGGCATCAAGTCCGGCCACCAGGCCGCTCTTTTCACTGAGATCAACATCCTGATCGACGCCGGCGCTGAAAGTACGCATCTCGTATCTATCGTAGGGATTGTCATTCATTCTCTGCCGGTGTACGTCATTTTTATATGAAATCATGCTGTTCGTGCTGCCGAATCCGAATAAATTAAATGTGGGATAAAGCATCGCGCCCTTTGAATAATCATCGTAATAGGATGCCCAGCGCAGGTTCTGATAATCACTGCTTTTATAGGCATTTAACCGGTTGTAATAACTGTCATAAAACAGGACGCTGCGCAATAAAAACTGCCTGCCGAATACATGGCGGCTGTTCAGGCTGACAACGTTTTTCCGCCACTCCGGAAATTTCCAGTAATTGACGAAACTGCTCTGGCTGTTGGGCGGCACATCGAATTGGTTGTCAATATAGTGATAATTCAATCCCACTTGATGGGCTTCGTTGAAAAGATACTGCAGTTTAATGCCGGCGCTGCGTTTTTCAAAGGCGCTGTTTTCGCGGCGCGAACCGTTTTCCGCGGCTGTTTGATCGAAGTTGTCGGACAGGATGAAGTTTTCGGCCTTTTCCCAGGCCAGCTTAACTGCATAGTTCAGTTTTCCGAATTGATTGCTGTAGTGAAGATTGGAAAAGTAGCGGTTATGACCGGATCCTTCGATGCGGACACTCAGCGGCTTATCCGTATTAAAAGCGGCGCTGATGATGTTGACGCTGCCGCCCAGCGTATTGGCGCCGTAAAGGGCCGAGGCATTGCCCCGCGAAATACGCATGGCGCTTAAGTGCGTGCCGCCCAGTTGAGACAAATCCACCTTGCCGTCGAAGGGCACCGATACGGGAACGCCATCAACAAAGACACTGACCTGTCTTTGTTCGAATCCGCGCAGATGAAAAGTAGTCTCATTTCGTGAAATGGTGTAAAAATGAATGCCAGGGGTGTATCTCAGGGCTTCAGCCGGATCACTGGCATCGAGACGTTTGATTTCTTCACGACTTATTTCATGAATCGAAGTGTTTTTAATAAGCGGAAGCCGTTCGGCAATCACCACAATCTGTCCCGTTTGGAAGACAGGCAGGCTGTCCCCCTGCACTTCTGCCTGCAGCGGACCGCTTAAACATAAAATGAACATTAAAATGGATATTGTAAACCTTTGAAACATACAGCATGCGCTCCTTTTATTTTTGGATAATTTTGTTGATGACAAACGCAACCAGATTCTGATCTTCAAAGCGAAATGCCGGTAAATCCGGGTGCCGGCCTGCTTTATTCACAACGGCAATAATGCCGGCGATATCTTCCGCATATCCCTTTTCTTTGCCGATCAAAATTTTAGGTCCCTCTGCTTCGCGAAAAGATTCAAACAGCACCAGATCACACTGCTGGTAGACATTTTCCAGCAGGACTGTCTTTTCCCGGTTTGTAAGGGCATTGAAAAAAAACGCCATGCCCTGCGGCGTGCCGAAGGCGCTGGGACTGGCGCCGGCCCGCCGGAACAGATCGGAATCACTGCCCGCTTTATCCAGCGGATGGCTGTGGCTGCTGTGCTTAAAGGTACCGACCCGGTAATTCTGCGCGGTCAGTTTTTGAATCAGAAAATGGGTCACTGTTGTTTTACCGCTGTTTTTCTCACCGATAATATGCAGCACCTTTGGGTGCGGAAATTTCATAAAACAACTCCTGATCTTCAATGCATAAAAAAACCCTTCGCGGCCCGAATGGCCGGAAGGGTTTACAATTCAACAAGACATATGCAAAAACACATGCCTGAATCATACAATCTCCTTAGCCAATTCAATACCGCCCCGGCGGCATATCGGGCCAGGCAAGCAGTTGCCCGCTTACCCTTAACCGTCCCGACAATCCCTTAGGGATTGGTCGGGATTCAGAGTCTATGTCTGAAATATTTAAATAATTCTGTTTTGCTTAAACGGCGCGCTCCAATTGGTTTAATCGTTCCAAATCCTTTTGATAGTTGATATTCCCGAACCAGTCCGGATTATAACCGGGCATGGCTTCGGGCACATACACGGAAATGGCATTTAATTGCTTTAACGGATAGCGCAGGCTGAATCTTTGATTTTCGATTTGCCTGCGGATTACCGGCATCACCGCCTTCGGCCAGATGGAAACCATCGGTTCCAGTCCCTTTTCCGATGTCGCGACCACGGGCCGTTCCGGATCGATGTGCGTATGAAGCAAGCGGTAAACCTCGGCGGCAAGCAGCGGCATATCACAGGGAACAATGGCCACAAAATCCGATTCGCTGTGGATGAGCGCCGTATAAATTCCGCCAATCGGACCACAGCCCTGCACCGCATCATGAATTACGGTTGCAGGCGGCTCGCTGATCGGGACATCAGGCGCACTCACAATAAACAGTTCGGATGACAAAGCCGCGCCCAGCCGGACGGCATAATCGAGCAGTCTTTTATCCCGGAAACGGGCATTGACTTTTGAAAATCCGAATCGCTTGCTTTTGCCGCCGGCAATGATCGCCGCCGAAAGCTGTTCAAGGTTGTTTGTCATAGATCGAATAATAGTGAAAATTGGTTGAAAACTCAACTTGTTTTATTTTATCCGGCTCAGTTCGCTGCCAACCGCTACCGAATCCCGCCAAAAGCGTT
>CAYXRA010000313.1:0-3598 GCA_964467525.1 uncultured Calditrichaceae bacterium | reverse complement strand
ATAAAAAAGGCAACATTTCTGTTGCCCATCTATTTTTTCTAAAATAGTAAACGTATGAAAACACCTATGCGTGTTGTTTTAATTACCTATGAGTCGGGGCTAATATTCATCTTCGTTGTAATAATCTTCATTGGTCGTGAATGCTGTAGAATTGTATTTTTTCTCCTTCTTGCAAAAGTCGAAAAATTCACAATCCTGGCATTCAAAATCGTCGCAGGTAACCATATCTTCACAAGTACCGTTCAGGTCAAGGGTAATTGATTCACGATAGCAGAGCGTATCATGATTAAAATGGCAATCCTCACAACCGCATGTAAGGTTTTCAAAGTAACTCATAGAGTCAACCTCCTTCGAAAAACCCGAATATGATTAATTATAGTTATCTTTATCCTGTTCATGCTCTCTTAAATATTTACTGCCCTCTTCCAGTATTTTTTTCTCTTCATCCGTTAAATTAAGATAACCGACACGGTTAATCTTATCCAGCAGCTCGTCTATAACACGCCGGTAATACTCGGTTTTATCGTCACCGCCTTTAGTGTAACGCATGTTGTTTGCGGACGATTTATCCTTGAACCAGCCTTTTGTCGAGCTCTTCAATTTATAAAAGGCATACCAGTATTTAAGATAGATGAATCCGATTACAATGCCGCCGAGATGGGCGGCATGGGCAATACCGCTGCCGTAGGCATTGAATGTCGAGAAAAAGGATATCAGAGCCAAAAAGGCAATAAAATATTTCATTTTCACCGGGAACAGAAAGTAGATATAAATCAATCGGTCCGGCCAGCGCAGTGCATAAGCGAGCATGATTCCGTAAATCGCACCGGATGCCCCGATTGTCGGTGCCGGGGACATGATAATATTAAGCACGCCCGCACCGATACCGGTAATGAAATAATATTTTAAAAACTCTTTTGTGCCCCACTCCCGTTCCAGATCAGCGCCAAACATCCACAGGAAAAACATATTGAACAGAATATGCATGATTCCGCCGGGATCGTGCAGGAACATGTAACTGGCCAGCTGCCAGATTTTAAACTCATAAATAACGCCGCCACGACTCAGGGCAAAATACTCCAGCAGCACATTGGCCAGGCCCTGATTAATGATCAGCATTAAATAAACAATACCGTTGGCAAACAGCAGATTTTTTACAGCCGGAGGAATCATCCCCCCGCCGCCGAATCTGTAACCTTGATTATTAAGCATCATGTTCTATCTTTGTTTTTATAACTTTTTTACTAACGAGCGGACATACTTAAAGTTTCCCCGCCCGTTATCCATATTTTTTTATTCTCCGTGGAATTTACAAAAACGGAATTATTCAAACTGATTGTCTTACCGCCATCTAAATTTCATCGACTAATAGGCCCTGGCAAAGATCACCCGTTCATTTGATTCATTTCCGCAAATGATGCACTTGCCGTCCTCTTTTTCCTGATCGAAGGGGATGCAGCGAATCGTTGCTTTGGTGTCGTCCTTTACTTTGGTTTCGCATTCCGGGTTCCCGCACCAGTGACTTTTTATGAATCCGCCCGATTCCACCTGTTTTTGAAAGGCCTGATAGTCATCGATGTTAAAAATATTATCATCGCGAAATCGGCGCGCCCGTTCGAACAGATTCTTCTGCATATTTTCGAGCTCCGCGGTTACTTTCTTCAAAACACCTTTCCGGTCGATAAATTCCTTTTTCATTGTGTCGCGGCGTACCATGACCAGCGCGTTTTTGGCAACATCTTTAGGCCCGATCTCCAAACGAAGGGGAATGCCCTGCAATTCCCAGTCGGAAAATTTGTAGCCGGGTTTGTACTTTTCGCGATCGTCAAAGATTACGCGGTGTTGCGTTTTCAGTTCATCAAAGACGCCGTTGGCATAATCGAGCACTGTTTTCTTTTCCTCATCGCTGCGCCAGATGGGCACGATCACAACAGGACGCTGGGCCATTTTCGGCGGCAGAACCAGTCCGCGGTCATCACTATGCGCCATAATCAGCGCGCCGATCAGCCGCGTGCTCACACCCCAGGATGTGGCCCAGACGAGTTGTAACGAACCATCCTTATCCTGAAATTTAACATCAAAAGCTTTGGCAAAATTCTGACCCAGATTATGTGAAGTTCCGGCCTGCAGCGCTTTTTTATCCTGCATCAGCGCCTCGATGGCATAGGTATGCAGTGCGCCGGCAAATTTTTCCGACTCGCTCTTTTTCCCGGCCAGGACCGGAATAGCCAGATAATCCTCGGCAAACGTTTTATACACATTAAGAATTTTGACGGTCTCTTCTTCCGCTTCTTCAGCCGTGGCGTGGGCGGTGTGCCCTTCCTGCCATAAAAATTCCGACGTGCGCAGAAAAAGACGCGTGCGCATTTCCCAGCGCACCACGTTGGCCCACTGATTGATCAGGATCGGCAGATCGCGGTAACTCATAATCCATTTTTTGTACATGCTCCAGATCATTGTTTCCGATGTGGGCCGAATGTAGAGCGGCTCTTCCAGTTTTTCTCCGCCGCCGATGGTTACCACCGCACATTCCGGGGAGAAACCTTCAACATGCTCCGCTTCCTTGTGCATGAAACTCTCGGGGATAAGCAGCGGGAAATAGGCGTTCACATGACCGGTGTCTTTGAACATACCGTCCAGATATTGCTGAATCAGTTCCCATATCGCGTAGCCGTTTGGACGAATCACCATCGCTCCTTTAACCGGCGCATAGTCCGCTAATTTAGCCTGTGTGATAATATCCGTGTACCATCTTGAATAATCGACGTCCCTTGGCGTAACCTTCTCTGCCATAATATCCTCAAATCGTTTGCTGATTTCGTTTTTTTTACAATAGAATCATAACTGAATATTTGTTATACAACCATGCAGCCCGGATAGCGTTCCCTGTCAGTTAAACATGCCGTTTGATCCGATCCGGGTGGATTAAAACAAAGTGCGGTAAATGAGCAGCAGGTTTTTGAACGGAAAAACCGACCACGGCATTACGCTGCAATCGGTTAAAGTGTACAACAGTTATTTTCTTTTGCTTCTGCTGAATATTTTGAATTTTAACCTGCTCTCACAATTCAAATTGGATAATCCTCTCGTACGCCTGGAGGGAATCGAACCCCCAACCTTTGGAACCGGAATCCAACGCTCTATCCAATTGAGCTACAGGCGCATAGTATGATACGAAACGGAGGCAAATATATTCGATGCAGGTCATAATGTCAAGTAAAAATAAGGATTTATTGGCAAGATTATGCAATAAATGATAAAATAAAATTGAATTGAAGAATTAGCCTTAGGCAGGTTTATGGATTACTGAATTTGCGAAGTCCCGTTGTGTTTGATCGATGGCAGTTCAACCGTAAATTTTGGTTTGCAGATTTGAGAACTAATCTGATTCTATGTCGTTTTGTGTGGGTATTATACATCATACGCAGCAGTATAAAACAGCGGCGATATGTTCAGGGATTTATTCCGCCTGCGCGGAACGCCTTTGGCGGATGTTTGGGGATATTAGCAAACAAAGCATAACCACTAATGACAAAGTCACAGGTAACAAGGTCACAAGTAACAAGGTCACAAGAACACCAAATCACGAAACAGACAC
>CAYXRA010000312.1:0-3604 GCA_964467525.1 uncultured Calditrichaceae bacterium | reverse complement strand
TTGCCCCAAAGGCCCCAAAAGGGGTGCCTGTGGCAGGTGGCTTGCGCCAGGGTGGGGATTTTAAACAGATGAAAAATAATTCTCATGTCGGTCTTTCCATAATACTCAGGATTAAACTGAACAGTATATGGAATGCATAAGGGAATACACAGTTAAAGATGAAACGGATTATTATAGCCGTACACGGATTAGGCAACAAACCGATGCAGGCGCTGCTGAACCGCTGGTGGCGAAAAGCAATTCATGAGGGTCTGCTGCGCATTGAAACGCCGCGTCTGTCGCTGCCCTTTGAGCTGGTTTACTGGGCCGATATCATGCACGAGCGACCGCTCAAACCGTGGCTCTTCGATGAAGAACATCCTTTATATCTTGAAGAGCCCTACCGCCGGGGAACGCTCGAACGCCCGAAAAAAACGACGGGCTGGCGGGTGACCGTTTACAAATATCTCGAACAGCAACTGGACAAAATTTTTTTAAATAAAGATATGAGCCTGAACTATAGTGGGGTCAGCGACCGGATTGTCCGCCGCTATTTCAAAGACCTCGATATTTATTTTTCCGAAACGCCCTGCCGCATCGATCCGGCGCGCAGCGCCAGGAGTTGTCTCCATGAACGCCTGCTATCGGTGCTTGAACGGCATCGTAAAAAGGAAATCCTGCTAATTGGCCACTCCATGGGTTCGATCATTGCTTATGATGTTTTAATGCAGGCTCCGGATAATATTGAAATTCATACCTTCGTCACCATCGGTTCGCCGCTGGGATTGCCCGTAGTCGTCGGCAAAATATTCGCACATCAACCGCAGAAAGATAAATCAGACGGCAAATTGAAAACTCCGGAAAACATTACCCATCACTGGTACAACATTTCCGATGTCGAAGACCGGGTGGCGCTGGATCACACGCTGGCCGACGACTACCTGCCCAACAGCAAAGGTATCCGCGCTGTCGATATCGAAGTTTTCAATGATTATCAGAATAACGGCAATCGTAATTCCCATAAATCCTACGGTTATCTGCGCACGCCGGAATGTGCGGGCATTATTGACGCGTTTCTTGGTAAAGAACGCCAAAGTTATTTTCAAATGGCGTTAATACAGATTAAAAATTATATTTCCCGTATTTCGATAAGTATTGCATCAATCATTTATAAAGTGAGAAACTGGTATGCATCACGATGAAATGTTAGCACAGCTTGAAGACCGGAAAACAGCCTGGGACGTCATTGTAATCGGAGGCGGGGCCACCGGTTTGGGTATCGCCCTTGATGCGGCTTCCCGTGGTTACAGCACGGTTTTGCTGGAAAAAGGCGATTTCGGTCAGGGTACTTCCAGCCGCAGCACCAAACTTGTGCACGGCGGCGTACGTTATTTACAGCAGGGCAACATCACCCTGGTGCTGGAAGCACTGAAGGAGCGCAGCATCCTGAAACGCAATGCCCCGCACCTGGTGCACGACCTGATGTTCGTGGTGCCCAATTACGACTGGTGGGAAGGCCCCTTTTACGGCATCGGGATGAAGATTTACGATTTAATGGCCGGTAAAGCGGGACTCGGACGTTCCAAAATGATTTCCAAAGAACAAACGCTGGAATATCTGCCGACTATCGAAACGCAAAACCTGTCCGGCGGCGTGGTCTATTACGACGGCCAGTTCGACGACGCCCGTCTTCTGATCAATCTTGCGCAGAGCGCCGCGGAACAGGGCGCCGTGCTGGTCAATTATATGCCGGCGATTAAACTTATTAAAAAGGATCAGCTCATTCGCGGCGTCATTGCCCGCGATGAAGAAAAAGGATGCGAATATATCCTATCCGCAAAAGTGGTCATAAACGCCACCGGTCCTTTCGCCGATGCTATTTGCCGTATGGATGAACCGGAAAGACAGCCATTGATCCAGCCCAGCCAGGGAACGCATCTTGTACTGGACCAGCGGTTTCTGCCCACAGACAGCGCTATCATGGTACCGCATACCGCTGACGGGCGGGTGCTTTTTGCCATCCCCTGGCACGGGCACGCGATCATCGGCACAACCGATACCGCTCTCGATCATATTCCCGAAGAACCACGCCCCCTGCCCGAAGAAATTGATTTTTTACTGGAACACGCCGGTCAGTATCTGAGCCGCGATCCCGCTTCCGATGATATTCTTAGTATCTTCAGCGGCGTCCGTCCGCTGGTGCTTGATCCGGAAGTTAAAAGTACCGCCGCCCTGTCGCGCGATCATGTCATCCATATTTCCGACTCCGGATTGCTGACCATCACAGGCGGTAAATGGACGACCTACCGCAAAATGGCTGAAGATGCCCTGGAAAAAGCAATTTTTGTCGGCGATCTGGAAAATCGCCCCTGCACCACCGAATCCCTGCAGATTCACGGCTATCATCAGCATGCAGAGAATTTTGGCGAGCTGCATGTTTACGGATCGGATGCCGTGGAAATCCGTAATTTGATCAAATCCGCTAAATCATTTCAGGAAAAACTACACCCCGCTTCGCCGATCCTTGCCGGGGAGGTGGTTTGGGCGGTTCGTGAGGAAATGGCCCGTACGGTGGAAGATTTTCTGGCCCGCCGCAGACGTGCGCTTTTCCTGAATGCCCGTAGAGCAATGGAAATGGCCCCGGCGGTGGCCGCAATTATGCGCAAGGAAACGGGCAAAGGCAGAAGATGGGAAAAGGAACAAATAGAAACATTTATAAAACGCGCCGGGCATTATCTCCCGGCATAAACGTAAAACCAAAGCTGAATAGCCATGATTTAATTTTTGAAAAGAAAGAAGAGGAGTAAAAAGATGGCCCGTTTCTTTAAAAAAAGAAATCAGACCAGGGGTGCGGTTCCCGGCACGCCGGTCTTTATCGGCCAGAAAAAAATCGAAGAAATCCTGATCCGCATAATCGATTATGACAGCACTACGTTGCAGGAAAGCCAGCCGGATGATATATCAAAATTAGCTGATTACAATAAAACCGGCACGGTAACCTGGATAAACATCGACGGCCTGCACGATGTAGAAAAAATCCGGCAGATCGGTCAGCTTTATGACCTGCATCCGCTGATTGTGGAAGACATTGTAAACACCGATCAGCGCCCGAAAATAGAGGAATACAATAACTGTCTGTTCATCACCCTCAAAATGCTTCAATTCGATGAAAAAGAAAAAGTCATTTTTGCCGAACAATTAAGCATCGTCATCACAAAACATGTTTTATTAACTTTTCAGGAACGCAAGGGCGACTTCTTTGAACCCGTTCGCGAACGCGTCCGCAGACAAAAAGGAAGAATTCGTAAATCTGATACGGATTACCTGGCTTATGCCCTGCTGGATACGGTGGTCGATAATTATATTTTTTTAATCGAACGTATTGGTGAAGAAATCGAAAATCTTGAATCGGAAGTACTGGATAATCCATCCGTTAAAATTCTGGATAACATAAAATTATACAAAAGGGAAATAATATTTCTCAGGAAAAGCATCAGACCGGCAAAAGAGTGTATCAGTCAGTTAGCACGGAAAGAGTTTAAATTTATCAATGAAGCAACGCTGCCCTTTCTCAGTGACTTACAGGATCTGATTACCCACACCGGGGATGCCCTCGACACCTACC
>CAYXRA010000311.1:0-3626 GCA_964467525.1 uncultured Calditrichaceae bacterium | reverse complement strand
ATTAGTTATTGCTTTCAATTTAAAATCTATTAACTTTATCATCATTAGGTGACCAGGCTTGAATTACTGATCAGTTCGATCATTTTTTGAAAGTTATAAAATTTTAAGCGGGGCCGTTATATCTGTAAATCATTGGTCGTCGTATGGAACGGTGCATGGGTAGTGATCGCGGGTACAGCGGCGCTTGTTATGATCAGAAAGCGGAAAGAAAGATAGTTTAGTGTAACAATCGTTTAAATAAACTTTTGGAGGCTTTATGAAAGTAACGATTACTTTTTTAACAACTGTCCTTTTTATGTTTTTTGCAGTTCAGATGCATGCAGATAATATCTGGACTTTGGATTTCGAAACATCAGGCGGGTACACAACCGAAGACAGCGACGGCAATACCGGGGTGGAATTTAGCGACGGTTCGTATGATTTTTTTACCAGTACACTTGAGAATACCATCGGCAGCGGTTATGGCGTTACCGGTTTCGGGGGGAGCTATTATTTTGCGGCTCAGGATATGGACGGCGAAGGCATGAATATTCCGGCATATCTGTACAAAAACGGAATCGATATCTCGGGATATTCCAATTTGCAGTTCGAAATAAAGTTAGCGGAAGATGATTACGGCGACCCTGCCTGGGATGCGGACGGCGACTATCTGCACATTGAATACCGGATCGACGGGGGCGGCTGGCAGAATTTGCTATGGGTTGAAAGTGAAGTGGCAAGCGGATACAACGCAGAACCCAGGATCGACACCGATTTTGACGGTGTCGGCGACGGGACGGAAATCATCGAAACATTTCAGCTTTTTACCGAAAATATCGCTGAAACAGGAAGTACTATCGATATACGGCTGACTTTTAATTTGAACTCCGGCGGAGAGGACATTGCCATCGATGATTTAAAAATTACCGGGACGCCGGCCGGGGCCGTGGCAAATCCGGGAAACTTTACAGCAACAACAATCAGCACTTCACAAATTGATCTTTCCTGGACGCTGAATGCTGCCGGGGATGATGTGATGGTTGCCTATAACACAGAAGATCAGTTCGGGACGCCCTCGGGCAGTTACAGTGTCGGGCAAACAATCAGCGGCGGCGGTGAAGTTATTTATATTGGCAACGGAACCGGGTACAGCCACGCTTCACTAAACGAGAATACGGAATATTTTTACAAGGCCTGGTCGGTTGACGAAAGCGATGAATATTCATCCGGTGTAAAAGACAGCGCCAGAACATACATGACCGTTCCGGAATTATATATCAATGAATTCCTCGCCGATAACGCGGCAACAAATACTGATGAAAATGATGAATACGATGATTGGGTTGAGATCTACAATCCCTCGTCTTCTGCGGTGGATATCGGCGGAATGTATTTAACGGATGATTTAAACAATAAAACAAAATACAAAATTGATGAAACGAAGCCGGACAGTACAACAATCCCCGCCGGCGGCTTTTTAATTATCTGGCTTGACGGACAGGATAATCAGGGGGTATTGCATGCCAATTTTGCCCTTTCCAAAGACGGTGAAGATATTGCCCTATTTGGCAGCGATGGATATACGCCGGTTGATTCGTATACTTTTGGAATACAGGCAACCGATGTTTCCGAAGGCCGTGAAACAGATGGCGGTGTAAGCTGGATTAAATTTAATATCCCCACACCAATGGAAAGTAATACCGCGCCTGCACTCAAAGTCACCTCACCCAATGGCGGCGAAAACTGGATGCAGGGTACTTCACAAAATATAACCTGGCTATCGCAAAATTTTACTGCCGATGTAAAAATCGAAGTTTATCATAACGCCGGCTACACAACCCTGATTGCCTCAACCGAAAATGACGGTAGCTGGACCTGGGATATTCCATCCGATCAGGAAACTGGCGGTGATTACAAAATTCGTATTTCCGATGCCGTCGACAGCGATCCCTTTGATGAGAGCGACGATAATTTTTCAATTATCGAATATAGCGAGGAACCGCAACACGGCGATCTGGTGATTAATGAAATTTTACAGAATCCCGCTTATGTGAGCGATACTGACGGCGAATGGTTTGAATTATACAACGCCACCGATAGCGACATCGATATCGACGGCTGGACATTGCGTGACAATGACAGCGATTCACATGTCGTCGATAATGGCGGCCCGTTGCTTGTTCCGGCCGGCGGTTATCTCGTACTGGGCAGAAATGCCGATCAGGGAACCAATGGCGGTGTGACCGTTGATTATGAATATTCCGGCATAACATTGGGTAACTCCGATGACGAGCTTTATCTGATTACCCCGACCGGTACAATCGTAGATTCCGTTCTATATGACGGCGGCCCTGAATTTCCCAATCCCAACGGATATTCCATGGAGCTGAATAATCCGGCGAATGATAACAATGTCGGCGGCAACTGGAATGAAGCAACCACATTATTCAATGAATCGGACTACGGCACTCCGGGTAGCGAGAACAGCACCTTTGTAAGCATTGTTGAAGAAAATTATGACTTGCCCATTACAAAAACGTTCAAGTTGTTCTCAAATTATCCTAATCCTTTTAATCCGAGCACAACCATCAGGTTTGCCGTTCCGCACTACACCGGGGAGCTGGAGCTTATCATCTATGATATACTCGGAAACAAAATTAAAACCCTGCATGATGGCAGCATCAGCAGCGGTACCCATGAGCTGAAATGGAATGCATCTAATGAAAACGGTAATGCTGTTCCAAGCGGCATATATTTTGCGCAACTGATAAGCGGTGAATTTCATCAAACAATCCGGATGCTTTTGATTAAATAAGCAATCAGATAAGGAGCTTCTGTTCGCTCAGGGGCTCCTTTTTTCTAACCTAACCGCCACAAGATTTGCTTTAAATCATTTTTTAATTAAAATAATGATAAATTTCTTTCTTTTGCAGTAAACATGCTAAAGGTCTCATTGTGATAAGTCGAAATACCGTATAGCGAGGACAGAAATTTTTTGGAGCTTGTTTTTATGACATTTATCACGCAGATGAGACAGATATAATTTATTATTGGGAGAGAAAACATTATTTGGAGGAATAAATGAAGAAAATTAAATGTCTGGTTGTAATCTTTCTGCTTATGGGGGGCGTATTTGCCCAACCCCATTATTTTACGGATGATTTTGAGGACGGAAATCTAAATGGCTGGTCCCAGCGCGGCGATACGGCATGGGCGGCATCGACGGCAGATCCGATAACGGGCAGTTATTCCATGAAGCACAATCTTTCCGATACTTCGGGAGGCAGTCATATTCACAGATCATTGGACAGTTTAAGAGTCGATACGACGATCACGACCTGGCGCTTTAATTTGAGGAACGGAAATTTCGATCCTTCGAATGAGAATAAGTTCTGGGTTTATCTGATGGTGCATGATACTACCAGTGTGAACGGATATGCTGTCGGCGTCAATCTCGAAGGGGAATCGGATACCTTGACATTGTGGAAAATAACCGGGAGCATAGCCGACGGCGTCGTGATCAAATCGTCCTTTAACTGGAGTGCGTACGATCTTGTAGGAATAGAAGTTACAAGGGATTCGTTAGGAATCTGGGAGATGAAGTACGACACAACCGGCGGCTTTGACCAGTTGATGTCTGCCGGTGT
>CAYXRA010000310.1:2257-3626 GCA_964467525.1 uncultured Calditrichaceae bacterium | reverse complement strand
ATACGGTTAATAGCATTCAGACCGCTTCCGGAATAAACAATGTGCAGGATTCATCCCTGCCCCGGCCCGGCTCGCCTCCGCCGACAAAAATAGCTGAAGAGGATCAGGATTTACCCAAGCAACCGCCCGATACATTGCCTCCGCCCGGATCTCCGCCGCCGATAGGATAAAAATTACGCCAACTCTCTGATATGCGAATTTGGTTGTCCGCTAAATAAAGTAAACGGTAATATAATCAGGCTAATGAACACCTGATCCAATGCCGGTGTTTCCACCGAGATGCGAATACAATAGGTTTTATTTATCCGTCTTTGCGCAAGAAAGTTTGCTGGAATGAACGGGGCCTATTAAAAAGCAGCCTGTCATTCTCAACTTGATTGGGAATCAAATTATTTATCTTAAGCCCGCTGATACGGGACAAGATTCATGTGATCTGGTTTCATAGCTCGCTAAACCGCTTTGCGCCATGCCCTTTGCCCTATGCGCTCTGCGCCCTCTCCGCAAATATGTTTGATCGCTATTACAAATTCTGATAACTTCCTGCCTAAAAATTAACCGGCGGGAAATTCGTATGATACATTTCAATTTTAAGGGACACATTATCATTGTCCTGATTATTCTCGGTATTCTGATCTATAAATTCGTCATTCCCTGGATTACGGATTTAAGGCGGCACAGCGCCACAAAGGAATTGTACGCTTCACTTAAAGACAGCGCCCTGCCCTGGGAAATCCATGGACGCTCAACGCAGGATCGCCCGGTTTACCTGCTGGAGGTGGGAGAAGGTGAACCGACGACGGTTATTTTTGGCGCCTTTCACGGCAACGAACAAAGCAGTTTTCACCTGGTAGCCCGACTGGCCGATACGCTGCATGCCAATCCCGCTTTAATCAATTCAAAAGCGGTGCTGATCCCGGCCGTCAATCCCGACGGCCTGCTGAAGCGCAGCCGTACCAACGCCAACGGTGTCGATATCAACCGCAACTTTCCCACGGAAAACTGGACGCCGGTTTATGAGAAGAAAAGAAATCATCCCGGACCGGAACCGGGCTCGGAAATCGAAACGGCGCTGGTGATGCAAATCGTCAATACGTATCGTCCCGATAAAATCATCACCATTCACCAGCCGCTGGAAATGAATAACTATGACGGCCCGGCAGCGGAATTGGCGGAACTGATGTCGCAATATAATGGGTATCCTGTGACCACCGATGTGGGCTACGCCACGCCCGGTTCATTCGGCAATTTTGCCGGCCGCGAGTTTCAGATTCCCGTGGTGACTTTGGAACTGCCGCGCGTCGGACCCGATGAGGCCTGGGAACAAAATTTTGAAGCGCTGGTGCAGGGGATTAATTTTAATGCCGGAGAC
>CAYXRA010000310.1:0-2157 GCA_964467525.1 uncultured Calditrichaceae bacterium | reverse complement strand
GTTTATCCCCGCTCAGATCAGTTTTTCTTCCAGATTCTGCTTCCATTTTTTGAAACCGTTTTTGTCTTTATAGTCATGGATAATCATAGAAAAATTTTCGG
Organism: uncultured Calditrichaceae bacterium; assembly: GCA_964467525.1. Classification (GTDB taxonomy): domain Bacteria; phylum Calditrichota; class Calditrichia; order Calditrichales; family Calditrichaceae; genus CAYXRA01. The sequence continues at coordinate 2,056 of CAYXRA010000310.1, read as the reverse complement.
GGGCGGTTTTGCGGTAGGCGCTGCGTTGTGAATCTTCAAAAGCGCTGATCAGATTCTGAATTTCGGTGAGTTTCTTTTTCAATGCTTTTCTGCCTTTGTCAACGCGCCAAATATAGGTAGCCAGCTTGCGGTCGAAAGTTTCAAGGACGTAGTGGTAGTATTTGTTTCCTTCCAGCAGAAACAGAAAAGAAATCGGTTTCAGGGAAAAGCGCAGCTTGACAATCTGATATTGATGCCGGGCGGAAAGGTAGCGCAGTTGTTCGCCGTGCCTGGTGCTTTTCTTTTCAAGGAAGAATTCGATGATCTGCTTTTCATCCATTTTGTCCGGCCGGGCAAATTCATCATCGACCGTGTTGATAATGTCTTTGGCAGAAAAGATGGTATGGGCATGGTCTTCGCGAAATTTTCCTTTTGAAATCAGGTTGAAAAAACGATCTGATTTTACTTCCTCGATCACCCGTTTGGTTAGTTTATCCAGGGCGGGGGCTTCGGCCTTCAGCACCTCGAAATCGTCTACATAGCCGTATCCGGACTTAATCAGTTTGATTTCGAAGGACACGGAAATGCTGCTGGCGCCGAGGATTTTAAACAGATAATCTTTGATTTCATTCATTGCCGGATGTGCGGCAGGATTAGGGATTTCTATTGTGGCCACTTTTATACTGTAGGGAATGCCATAATCAAAGCTGATGACGCCCTTCCCGAAGGATAGGTTATTCACATCGACTTCCATTTCTTTTTTTAGTATTTCTGTTTTCTTTACGACTTTCTTTGGAGGTTTTGGTTTCGGTGGGACCGGTTTTGGCGGCGCCGGCTCCGGTGGGCGCCTCTCTTTAAAGGGTTTGTATGGTTTGGGCTTCGGCGGCTTTATCCGGTTTTTCTTTTCAAAAGTTAACGGCTCAATGCGCTCGCTGCTTTTAAGCAGTCGTACGGTATCAATGGATTTGAAATTAAGCTGTTTGATTTCTGTTTCCGGCGACTGTTGTCTAAAGAAATCGCTCGCGGATGCCTGGTAATTACAGATATTTACCAGCGCCGCGCCGCTGTTGGCATTGAAGCTCAGCACTTCAATCTGCCAGTAGCAATCCTTCCTGAAAATACGCTGGGCGGGTATGGATGAATTTTTCAAAGGAATGGAATGTTGGGGCGTGTAATAAATTCTTCTGCCGGTCAGTTTGATGATCAAAGTGAAAGGCCTCATATATGATCCTTTCATTAAAAATATAATTTGAAATTTCCCGCGTCGGGATAATTACTCCTGCTCGGGAAAAATCAGGTTGTGTGTAAAAATGCCGGCGCCGAAACGGAATTCATTAAGCGGGTGGCGAAGCGCTTCCACCTGATGCTCGGGATGATAAATCATGCCGGCACGCAGTGGAATCCCGTATGCATTTAAGTTTTGCGACTGGGCGGCAGCACATGTTTTCAGACGACGCCAGTCTGTATTTTCATCGTGAACATCGATTAAGAACGGCGCCAGTTTCAGGGTTTCGAAAAACTGGCCCTGATTGTCTATTCCATACAGGCCCAGTTGAATGGCTCCGGCGGAGACGCCGATCAGCAAGGCGCCCTGATAATAGCGGTCGCGGATAGCGGCGTCCATGTTAGTTTTCGCTATAATGTCCCAGCCCAGTTTGGTATCGCCGCCGGCTAAAAGGATAATATCAGCGGATTGAAGGAATTGCTTCTCATCTGCCGTGAAGGCCGTTGTAATCATCTTTGCATCGCTGACGCCAACCTGCTCCATGGCATACCTGAATATCTCGAAATAGGCCGGATTATCCTGATTGGATACGCCGATATACGCAGCCTTTAGCTTTAGCGCCTTTTTGTCGAACGCGGCTACAGGCGGTTCCAGCATCAGGCTATCCTGATACTTCCAGAAAAGAATTTCGCTGTCCGCCAAAAGATAAATCGGTTTCAGAACTTCAGTCACGATATATTTCCGCGGCTTAAATTTTCACAGTTGCTTGTTTCAAGTGACTAAATATACAAAGCGGGAAATACAAATCTCAAATGAAATGTTGTTAAAATGATAGTGGATCCGATTTTTTTT
>CAYXRA010000309.1:0-3635 GCA_964467525.1 uncultured Calditrichaceae bacterium | reverse complement strand
ATTAAATACAAAATAATAAAAACGCCTGATATTGTTTCAGAAAAAGGTAAAATTGTATAGTTTTGATATCTAAATCATTTGAGGAATACTTAACATGAATCTGATTATTCCAAAAAATTATAAACCGCTGCTTTCACTTAGGGAAACGGAGAAAGCCATTCGTCAGATTAAAGAATTTTTCCAGATTAACCTGGCTTTCGAGCTCAATCTTATCCGGGCGACGGCGCCCCTTTTCGTGCCTTCGGGAACCGGAATCAATGATGAACTTACCGGCACCGAACGTCCCGTCCGGTTCAAAATTAAAGACCTGCAGGAGCAGCAGGCTGAAATCGTTCATTCCCTGGCGAAATGGAAACGGATGATGCTGGCTGAATACGGACTGCAATACGGCGAGGGATTGTATACGGATATGAATGCCATCCGTGCCGATGAGGAACTTGACAATCTGCACTCACTCTATGTGGATCAATGGGACTGGGAAAGGATAATAAAACCGGAAGAACGCAATCTTGAATTCTTGAAATCAATCGTCAGCAAAATTTATGATGTTATCCGGCGGACCGAATTGTACATCTGCCGGGAATATGAAAAGATCACCCCGATATTGCCTGAACAAATCACTTTTATGCACAGCGAAACCCTGCTCGAAATGTATCCGCATCTGACGCCTGTTGAAAGGGAAACTGAAATTTGCCGTAAGTACCGTGCCGTTTTCCTGATCGGCATCGGCGGTACGCTTAAGGACGGAAAACCCCATGACGGCCGGGCCGCGGATTATGATGACTGGTCTACGCCAACAGAGAACGGATTTAAGGGACTCAACGGAGATATTCTGGTGGACAACCCGCTTTTGAAGCGCGTGTATGAACTTTCGTCAATGGGTATTCGGGTTGATGCCTTAACTCTGCGCAATCAGTTAAGGCTGCATAATGAATCGCACAAAGAAAAACTGCTTTTTCATCGCAAATTACTCGACGGCGACCTGCCCCTTTCCATCGGAGGCGGTATCGGTCAGTCGCGTTTATGTATGTTTTATCTGCGCAAGGCCCATATCGGTGAAATTCAGGCCAGCATCTGGCCCGACAGTATGCGGCAAAAGTGCTTTGAGAACAATATTATTTTACTCTAAATAAAAGAGGTAAGAATGGCAGAGATTATCCGATGTTTCCTGGCAATCGACCTGCCGCAGGATATAAAGGACGCAATCAGTAATTATATTGATCAACTGAAGGATATTTACCCCGACTTGAAATGGGTACGCAGCGGTGCACTGCATATTACGCTGAAGTTTCTGGGCAATCAACCGGCGGAAACCGTAAACAAGATTGTTGCCAGCCTCACACAAATGACGCCTCCCGCAGACCCCTTCTACCTGGAAATTTCCGGTTTCGGAGCATTTCCCAATGAAAAAAGAGCCCGTGTTTTTTGGCTGAATGCAAAGGCCGAACGGTTGAGCGAACTGCGTTCATTGCACCAGTGGCTGGAAAATCATTTGACTGCGTATGGATTTGAGAAAGAAAAAAGAGCCTTTTCGCCGCATCTCACCATTGCCCGGGTAAAAAAACCGGGAATTTTTCAGCCGCTATTTGAATATGCGGGAGCCAACCCCTTCAGTCCAATGCGATTTGAGGTTAATGAAATCGTTTTAATGCGCAGTTTTTTAAAACCCGGCGGCGCTGAATACAGACCGATTCAAAAATATCCTTTGCTTAAAAAATAATAATATATTAGATTCGGTTAACTAAAAATTAAATTTTCTCAATTACCGTGAGATTCCTCAGGACAGAATAAAAAATACGCGTACCGGGTACTAAACATTCAAAATCATTCGCCGCGTATTTTTACATAAAACCAATAATGGAGATCAAACACTATGATTGAAAATCAGGATAAGAATAAAGCGGTTGATATTGCCGTATCGCAGATCGAACGTAATTTTGGAAAAGGATCGATTATGCGTCTTGGCGATCGCGTAAAGGTCAATGTTGATGTAATTCCCAGCGGTTCCGTTTCACTGGATGCTGCCCTGGGTATCGGCGGCATCCCTCGTGGCCGGGTTACTGAAATCTTCGGTCCTGAATCATCCGGAAAAACAACCCTCGCGCTGCACATCGTAGCCGAAGCCCAGAAAATGGGCGGACTGGCAGCCTTTGTCGATGCCGAACATGCCCTTGATCCGACCTATGCAAAAAAACTGGGCGTGGATACAGTAAATCTGCTGGTCAGTCAGCCGGATAACGGTGAACAGGCTCTGGAAATCGTAGAAACGCTGGTGCGCAGCGGCGCCCTGGATATCATCGTCATCGACTCCGTCGCCGCTCTGGTACCCAAAGCAGAGATCGAAGGCGAGATGGGCGATTCGCACATGGGACTGCAGGCCCGTCTGATGTCTCAGGCGCTGCGAAAATTAACCGGTACGGTCAGCAAATCAAATACCAGCGTTATCTTCATCAACCAGGTAAGAGAAAAAATCGGCGTCATGTTCGGTAATCCGGAAACGACCACCGGTGGCAGGGCGCTTAAATTTTATACTTCGGTACGACTCGATATCCGCCGCATTGCATCCATTAAAGAAGCGGCCGATATGGTTGGCAACCGCACCAAAGTAAAAGTAGTAAAAAACAAGATGGCCCCCCCTTTCCGTGAAGCCGAGTTTGACATCATGTATTCCGAAGGTATTTCCAAATACGGTGATATCCTCGACAACGCCGTAAATTATAAAATCATACAAAAGTCAGGCACCTGGTTTTCCTACGGAGAAACCAGACTGGGACAGGGCCGGGAAAACGCCAAACGATTTCTGAAAGAAAATTTGCAAATGTCGGAAGAAATTACCAGGAAAGTCAGGATTAAACTGGGTCTGGATAAGGAAGAGAAACCGGAAATGCAAGAGAAAAAAGAATAGACTGACTGCCTGCCCGCGGCGATGAAAATAACAAAAATAGAACCGCAAAAGAAGAATAAAAAGCGTTACAATCTTTACTCCGAAGATATTTTCCTTTTTGGTATCTCAGAGGATACCTACGTACACTTCAATATATACAGCGGCAAAGATTATTCCGATGATCAAATCAAAGACATATATAATTTCGAACAGGTAAACCGGTGTCTCAATCAGGCCTACCGTTTTCTGAGCCGCCGCGCCCATCTCGAAACGGAACTGGCAAGAAAACTGAAACAGAAAGGTTACGGGGAAAATATTATCAGCGAAGCGATAAATAAATTATACGCATTAAAATATCTCGACGACAGGCAGTTCATCCATCAATTTATCAAGGATGCGGTAAAGCTGAAAAAAATAGGCCCGTTCCTTATCAAAAAAAAGTTGCTTGAAAAAGGTGCGGGCACTGGTTTGATCAATGAATATATCGAGATCTTATATCCTGAGCATAAACAACTGACCAATGCCGCCACACTGCTCTCTAAAAAAGCAGCCACGCTTAATACCGGCGATGCATTCACATTCAGACATAAGCTGTCGGCATATATCAAAAGCAAGGGATTTCCCTGGGAAATTGTCGAACAGGTCCTGCCGGACATTATCGACAAATGGATTGCCGGCGAAGCGTGATATTTTGAGAGGCAGATTCAAAAGAATATCTTTAACATTCAATATCAATTTTACAGACTCTTTT
>CAYXRA010000308.1:0-3701 GCA_964467525.1 uncultured Calditrichaceae bacterium | reverse complement strand
TATAAATGCAGTTTGGGATATTCAAAAAATATTAAATGACCCTGCTTTTCACGGATATCTTTCCAGCGCTCAACATCGAACTGATAGCAGACGATGCCGCTGGTGGGAATATTCTCAAACACATCGCGGCCCAGCAGATTGGCAAATTCGGTGAACGAGGGATTGTGGCCGATGATCATCACCGAGTCATGACCGTCATCAACTTCCCGGACTAACCGCAAAAGCACATCCGGATCATTCTCATAAATACGGGCATCGAATTGTATGGCCTTTTCCGGATAGTCAAGCGCTTCCGCAACAGATTGCGCCGTTTTTACGGCCCGCTTTGCCGTGCTGGAAACGATGACAGCGGGTTTGATTTTCTTTTCGTGCAATATTTTTCCCATAAAAGGGGCATCGCGCTTACCGCGATTGTTTAATGGGCGGTCGTGATCTCTAAGCGAAGCATCTTTCCAACTGGACTTGGCATGACGCATGATGTAAAGGGTTTTCATGAGTTTTACACTCCAGGGTTTTGAGAGGCCCCACCCCTGTCCACCTCCCATGCTTCAAGACGGGGAGGAAAATATGAGGAGGTGCGGTCTGTATTAAAATCGCAACAACAGTCTATTTAAAAACCGATACCAGCCATAGGCTCATGTCCGGAATATAGGTGATCAGCGCCAGCGCCACAAGCAAAATGATTAAAAACGGAAGGGCGGCAAGATAGAGTTTGATCACCGGTTTTTCAAAGCGGAAGGAGGCGATGAAAAGATTCATTCCCACCGGCGGCGTGGAATAGCCGATACCAAGATTAGCCAGAAAGACTACGCCCAGATGCACCGGGTGGATGCCGTAACTGGAGGCTATGGGAATAATGATCGGCGCAATAACCATAATCGCTGAAAATATATCCATCATTGCCCCGACCACCAGCAGGAAAATATTCAGGATCAGTAAAAAACCAAGTTTGGAAGAAACGACGGTTTGCATCGCTTCCAGTATCTTCATGGGAATCTGGGCATCGACCATATAATTGGCCAGCCCCAGGGCCGCCGACAAAATGACCAGAATTCCGCCCACGAGCACCATGCTGTCTTTGACCACGCGCATCAGATCTTTTTTGATCGAAATATCGCGGTAGATAAAAACTTCAACCACAAGCACATAAAACGCGGTTACCGCCGCTGCTTCCGTGGCCGTAAAGAAGCCGCCATAGATGCCGCCTAAAATGATAAACGGCAGGGGAATTTCCCAGGCCGCATCGCGCAGGGCGCGGGCGATGGTTTTAAAATCATTTTTTTGACGGGTATAATCCGGATTTTTTCTCTTAAAGAAAATCATGCTGTACACGGAAAGCAGCACGACCATCAGCATGCCGGGCACGATACCGGCCAGAAACAGGTCGTCGACACTGGTTTGAGATACCAGTCCGTATAAAATAATCGGCAGGCTGGGCGGAAACAGCAGTCCCAGATTGCCGGAGGCAGTTAAGAGTCCCAGTGAAAAATTATCGGGATAGTTTTCCTTAAGCATCACCGGATAAAGCAGTCCGCCCAGGGCAATAATCGTTACCCCGGAGGCGCCGGTGAAGGCGGTAAAAATGGCGCAGGAAACCAGGGCGACAATGGCCAGACCGCCGGGCAGCCAGCCGAACAGGGCGCGGGAAAGATTAACCAGACGCGCCGGTGTATTGCTTTCGGCCAGCAGGTAGCCGGCGAAAGTGAACAGGGGGATAGCCAGCAGTACCGGCTGACTGGCCAGGCGATAGAGTTCGATAATCACGGCAGCGGCATCGATGCCGGCGAAATAGAAAGCAGTTAGGGCAATGGCGGCGATGATCACGAATAATGGTGTGCCGAACAGGGCCAAAATCAGCAGGAGGATACCCAGAATAAAGGTTATCATGAATCCGCTGCCTCCTTCCCGGCCAGTTTCCCGGAATTTTCGATCAGGCTGAACAGAAAACGCAGGGCCATTAAGGCAAAACCGACGGGGATGATAATCTGAAAATACCAGACCGGCAATCCGGACAGCAGCTCCGAACCGAATTTCTTTTCCATCATCACAAAACGCCAGGACGCCCAACCAAGATAACCGGCGATGAACATTGAAAAGAAGTTGATGACCATCTGATTGATGTGCTGCGCTTTTCCTTTGAGCAGCCGGCCCAAAACATCGATATTGATGTGCTTATCTTCCCTGGTGGCCAGCGAGGCGCCGATAAAACCGACCCACAGCACCAGGTGACGCAAAAAGGTATCACCCCAGATGATGCCCTGGGCAAAGACATTGCGCAGGATGACCTGCAGAAAGGACAGGATGACCATCGCCAGCACAATGACAATTAAGAGCCAGGATTCTATCCCGGCGATGAAATTGTTGATTTTTTTCAGTGTCTTCATCATAAGTTTTGTAATGGTAAAGGCAGAAAGATAGAGATGTAAATGAAATGTTGCAAAGATTTTTTGTGCACTTCTGAAGAAGAGATATGATTAATTCTGAAATATTAAACCCGGACAGGATAATGATTCTATCTTGAAAATATGAACATATCACTAAGGTCTGCCCTACTAAAATATTCTTCGCTTGCATCTTTTATTGTATTAATCTATATTTTAAATCGTTAGGAGATATAGATTTGCGGTCGATCCATACCCGAAAAGTTTAAAATTGCGGTAATATTAAATGCTTAGATAAGGGCATCAAATGCGCAATCGAAGTCTGCTTCAAATGCTGATAAATAATTTATCAACCGATAATCTGGTTTCATTTTTTAGCAATGCTAACGAAAGCTTTGTTCCCGGTCTGGAAGACTACTCACATTTTCTGGATGAATCAGTTTCAGGATTTACGAAAATTCAAAAACTTGGTGAAATTGAATTTAATGAAGCTGAGCGTTTAATCCTGATTGCCACTAAAATTGAAAATGAACTTACCAGTCGAACCGGTAAAAAAAAGCAATATGAACTGGGCAGGAAAATTCTCAAAGCAGGGTACTATGATGCAGGCATATTTGTGTTTTATGATAATGCAGGACACTTTCGCTTCAGTCTGATTGTGGCAACCTATTCCGGAACCAGCAGGCAATTCACCAATTTCCGGCGTTACACGTACTTTGTTTCACCCGATCTGGTCAATAAGACATTTATCAATCAAATTGGCCGCGCTGATTTTTCATCCATTGAGAATATTTTAGAAGCGTTTTCACTGGAAGCCGTTTCCAATGATTTCTATAATGCCTTTAAACCGTTATTCGATGAAATTGCCAACGCGGTTAGGGGAAACACCAAACCCATTGATGTTAAACAAGATTTTGCCCTGCTGTTTGCTATCCGTATCATTTTTCTGGGATTTGTTCAGAAAAAAGGCTGGCTGGGGAAAAACGAGCGTTTTATTCAGGATTTCTGGAAAGAATATAAAGTACAATATTACGGAAATGATACCTTTTATAGTCAATGGCTGGAGCTTTTGTTTTTTGAAGCTTTAAGTACGCCGCCCGGAAGAAAAGTAAAATATCAAAACAATGATTTCACTGCTGGCACAGAAAATATTTTACAAGCGGCGCCTTTTCTAAACGGAGAATTATTTAAGCCTAAAAAAGGCGTGGATGACCTCGACTTGTTTATACCCGATGAAACCATAGAAAAATTCTTTGACTTTCTTTTCCAGTATAATTTTACCATCGAAGAGAACACCCTTTATGATGAAGAGCTGGAACT
>CAYXRA010000307.1:0-3763 GCA_964467525.1 uncultured Calditrichaceae bacterium | reverse complement strand
GCTTTGTTCAAATTTGAAAAATAATTGATTTTTTACTTGATTCCTAACATAACAGTGGGATTTGGATTCGGCAAAGTCAGAGATACACGCTCAGATTTCGCAAGTAAGAATTTAATAGCACCGGCAATTTAAAATAAATCTTAACCTTATTACTATTATCTTTAATAAGGTCAGAGATTTTTTGGGATGATTTTTCTTCTACTAAGGTTGAAACTAAGAATAAGTTTTTGTCGGATTAATAATGTTGAGCTAATTTATATTCCCCGCGGGATCGTTTCCCCGCCTTTAACGGCGCAGGCCGCTTGCACGCCTGACCGGGACAATACCTAAGGTAACAAAAAAAGCCGCTCCCGGATTTCCCGGAAACGGCTTCAAATATGCAGTTTGGGTATAATTACTTCTTGAACAGCATTTTTTTAACGACGGTGCGCTCTGTGCCCTCGAGACGATAAAAATAGGTGCCTGTTGCAACGGTCGCTCCGCTGGCCGTGTTGCCGTTCCACTGCACGGAATAACTACCCGGCGCTAAATTTGCATCAACCAGCGTATTGATCAGCTTCCCCTGAATATCATAAATTTTCAGACTGACCGACTGCTGTTTATCTACGGATAATTCAATAGTTGTAGCCGGATTAAAGGGATTCGGATAATTATCGTTCAACTGAAAATCAAAAACGGTTTTAGCAGGATCATCGATCGCCGTTGCAAGCAATTCGTCAATTTTATTCTGGATGGCACTCACATTCACACCCGAGCCCGAGTATTGAATGACGCCATCTTTATCGATAACCGTACTGTGATCATAACTGAATCCGTAGGTACTCAAAACACCGGAGCCATTTAGCAGTAATGGATATTCTAATGATGGATTGGTGCTGGCCCCAAAACTCTGAACCTGAGCGCTGTTACCATCCCAGCAGTCAATGCCCAATACAATTACATCATCACGGGAATACTGTTCGTATATACCCGATTGCGTGCCGCCACCGACGGAAATACACGTCGGTCAGCTATAGCCGAACCAAAAAATGTAAACGATTTTCCCGCGATAGTCTTCCAGGTTGACGGTCGATCCATCCAGTGCGTTCAGCGTAAAATCCGGAGCCTCATCACCGACACCGACGGCGCCGGCGCCAAAGGCGCAGACAAAACTGATCATCGCCAGCATTAAAATTGGCAAAATTAACTTTTTCATGATTGCTCCTGTTTTTATATATTTTATTGTTTCATTCATCTTTTTAATCCCCCGGCCTTCCGTAATTGAAGAACTGGTTTTACATTCGTATGACCTTTACAATATACTGTTTACTCTGACTTCAAGCCCCTTAAACGGCAGGACTTCATAACATATTCCGCCGCTGCAGGCATTGCCGCCCCGGCGTTTGCCGTAAAACACCTGCACCATATGATCCTGATTCACCTGATAATTCACAAAAAATCCGGGCCATGTTGCGTAATGATATGCATCAAAATTGAGCAGCGTATTGGTTTCCAGCGGATCGTTGGAAACTTCCACGGTCATCCCGAAAGTCAAATCCGGCGCACGGGACAAGGAAAATCCGCTGAGGGCATTTGTCGCTCTGTGGTCGAGCTCCGGTGCGCCGCTGTAGGTTCGATCGAACTGCTGCAGTTCCAGATTAAAATAACCGGACCACAGATTAAACAACTGCTGTTCGATTGAAAAACCGCTGGTGAAGCGGTTCTTTGCCGAAATCACCTCATCCTGCGAAAAATCAATAAAAGGTTTAAACTGGGTGCGTTCGGAAAAATATAGATTCAGATCGGCAAAAAATTCATAAAATTGTTTATCATCGGTAAATGTCTGATTTTCCGCTGCCGAAACATTGAAAGTGGCCGTATTCAGTGATCCGAGATTAACAATCGATTCCAGTTGAAAGCCGCGTTCGTTCTGCGTATCCACCGTGTGCGTGGTCCGGTTCAGCAAAGTCGGCGCATGCTCGCGGATCAGGCTGGGCGGATCGTTAAAGTTAAGGGTGAATGCGTTGTAATCCTTAAGCTCCAGACTGAAACTGACCCCGCTGAAAACCTGACTGACCGAGGCGTAAAAGGCATGGCGATTGGTCTTGCCGAAACGCAGAAACTTGTTGCCGTTGCCTTTTTCCTGAATATATTCGACGTAGTACCGTGTTCCCGAATCAAAATAGCCGCTCAGATTCAAGCCGCCGTACTCGTTTATTCGTGACTGCATATCCTGCCTTAAAAACAGGATGCCCGGACTGAAGGCCGGCAGCACCTGCACGTTAACTTCGCCACCCTGCACCAGATTCGGCCGGCGCACTCTGCTGCTGAACTTCGGGGGGCTCAGTAAATCCAGCGGCCGGCCGTACAAAATCTTGGCCTGGATGAATTGATTGAAATAACGCAGCGATACGCCTTCCACATCTTTGTAAAAACCGTAGCGCTGTCTGCTGCCCAAATCTTCGTAAACCACACCGGGTATTTCATAACTGCGCAGCAATAAACCCCGGCCCAGGGTTTCGTAAAAATTCCCCAGACGAATTTCGATCTGCTCGCCCTGGTAATAAATATACTTCTGCTGAAACTTCGAATACTGCCTGCCGGTCGGTTCCGTTTTGAAAAACTCCGCCCGTACGCCGGCTGTTAAATTCTGATGCGTGTAGCTGAGATTAAGCTGATCGTACAGTGACGTTCTGCTTTCCGGCTCCACATCGGGTAAATTGCCCAACTGATATTCCAGTCGATTGGCCACGGAAAACTGCGCCGAAACAGTGAGCGGGATAAAGGCAATTAAAAACAGCCATAAAGGCAGCGCTTTTTCGGTGATATTGTCATTCGCTTTCATATTCGCTCAACAGTTTTTTTAGCTCGGCTTCAATAACTTTATCATCGCCGGGACGGTAACCGGTATGCCGGTACATAATTTCCCGTTCGCTGTTCACAATGAGCAGCGTGGGAATGGCGCTGATACTCAGCTTGGATGAAAGGGCGCCGTCCGGATCCTTCAACACCGGATACTCGATTTTATGGGCCGCGACGAAGGCCGGTATCTTGGCCGTGTTGCGCGGACTGTCCACATTAAGTCCCACGAAATTGACGCCTTCGGACTGATAGGTTGCGTACATGTCATTCAACTTGGGAATGGCCCGCTTGCAGGGTCCGCACCAGGTAGCCCAGAAATCGATTACGGTCAGTCGTTCCCCTTTCACATCCTCAAACTGCCGCCATTGATTATTTAGATTGCGCAGCTTGAACATGGGCAGCGTCTGCCCGGCCTGCAAAACCATTGCCGTGATCAGAACAAATAAAATGATGCTTACTTTTTTCATGTTTCTCCTCTTTCCTGATTTTTAAATCCTTAAATCCAAATTTCAAGCCCATATAACGTAAAAGTTATCACAAAATTCTCACAAAATGATTAAAAATTTACAATTTAGCGATGAAGAAAAAATGGTAATAATTAAAAATAAGAGATAAGTGGATTACCGGATTGTTGGATTGATGATTCTGAGATTATTTTTAACGGATTTTTTTTCGCGATTCGGAAAACAGCTTGTAAAAATATATGCCACCGGATAACCGGGCGGGATTAAACAACTCCTCAAAAATGTTCGCCCGTCAGGTTACAATTAACCTGAACCACTACCGCGGGACATCTTTATCAGAAACAATTAATCTTAAATTTGCATAGCAGGGATCCGATTTTAATCCCTGCATAATTTTAAAACTATTAACGCACCAGCAGCAGTTTAGCGGTTTTTGAAAAGATACGGTCATCTTCAAG
>CAYXRA010000306.1:0-3787 GCA_964467525.1 uncultured Calditrichaceae bacterium | reverse complement strand
ATGACAAGGTCACAGGTAACAAGGTCACAGGTAACAAGGTCACAAGAACACCAAAACACGAAACAGACACCAAAGAATTTTGTGGGATTTGGTGCTTTCGTGTTTTCGTAGCGAGAGTAATAGCCGCTAAATCACCAGCCAAAATATTTTTTCCATCATAGCGGAATCCATGTGGGGAAATTGTTTGATTAGAAACAGATTCATTAAATTGAGGCATTATCGCGCTGCTATCTTCCCGTAAATCCCCGGAACGACTTTGTTGCAAAAATTCATCAATTCAATGTTGAGTACGAAGACACGGTGATCAGATTTCACATTGAGGAAACTAATCCGAAACATTCAATATACCGCCCTGGATTTTAAAGGGCAGTTTCAGATATCCCAGATCGAAATCATAAGCATGGGCGTCGATGCTGCGGATCAGTTCCCGGGGCAGCCCCGGCTGCATGATGCGTAAAAACGGCCGGAACGCATATTTCCCAGGTTTAAAGTAGTGTGGTGAAAATACATAGGCCATGTACCATTCGGTTTCGTCCTTAATCACTTCATACATCAGCGTCGTATAATTACCGCGAATCATCGCACCCTCACCGGTCTCGGCGCCAACGACCTGAATTGCCAGGCAACTGGTTTGTCCGCCGGGATTTTTATAGGTCTGTACAGTCACGCTGTCTGTCCTGCTGGTCAGGATAAAACTGATCTCTATGGTATTCTTTTCAAAATCAAACACTTTGGCGGGAGAAAGTACGCTTTTTATATCCAGAAGTTTTGGCAGCACGGTTTTATTGACAACGCCCCGGGTATTAATGTCGCCTTTGCCGTATTCAAACTGACCGTTTAAAATCAGAACGGAGGCGCTGTCGAGTGCGTAATTGGCCAGATAAAAATAAAGCGTAAAAACGCCGCTCAATCCGCCGCCGGGCTGAGAAGCGGGATCGGGCAGTTCCAGTGAATAGCTACCCTTGTCATTGGTGGTAGTGGCAATATCAATATCACTGAGCCATACATAAACGTTTTCCGGGCTGAATTGATCGCTGAGTAATACCGTTCCTTCGATTTTCAGATTTTGCGAGATTTCCACGTCATCCTCAAAAAACGGGTTTTCCGTGCAAAATTGCAGGAGCGGAATAAGCAGAATCAATTGAAAATATTTTTTTATATTATTTGAATTCAATATTGCACTCCAAACGATAAATAGATTCTGCGGTCGCGAATGGCAATGCCTTCCAGCGTCGTATCATCATTCAGAATATTCCGGCCGCTTAAATTAAAAATAAATTTGAATTTTTGATATTCATATTGCTTACTGAGATGGATATCAATGTTTGAAAATCCCTTTAATTGCGTTTCCCAGAACACGCCATTGGCATCTCTGATCCAGCCTGACTGCGGACTTTCCCGGAAAAAGTAAAATTTAAAGGCATACCCGGCATGATCGAAAAAAATATTAAAAATAAATTTGCTGTCGCTTTTGAAAGGAAAAGCGGCCCGCTCGGATATTTGATAGGTCGATGCGCCGGATTCCAGCGTTAGTTTGCGTTTGAGTAAATAAAGCCTTGTCTTCAGTTCCATACCGGATAAAATGGCGTTTTGCACATTATCATAAAATGCGACCGGAATCGACGGCAGATAATACATCCTGAATTTATTCTCATAATAATTTTTGAAATAGTTGGCGTCAATCTGCCAGCCGGCAATGATTGTGTCACTGACTGTTTCTTTTAACAACTGTAGTCCCAGCTCAAGACTGGTGTTTTTTTCCGGGCTGAGATTGGGCTGACTGGCCTGCCGGTTCGGCCCCAGGCTCAGCGGCACGCTGATTTGCTGCAGCATACTGGGAAATTTAACATTGGATCCATAATTCATAAAAGTACCGAGCTGGAATTTACTATGCTGACCAATGAGCTGGGTGGAAAATTTGTAGGTAGCATCGGACCACCTGTTTGATTCGGATATTTCGGTGGCATCGGAGTCGTTACTGCGGAATTTAAGACCGCTTTTATCATTATCAACCCGGTCGTAGCGAACGCTGAAATCAATGTCGGCAATTTTTAAAAAATCGGATTCGGTAGGATAATGAAACTTAAATATTGAGGCCAGACCGTGGGCATTCTGCAAAAGCAGAGCAGATTCGACACCAAGTTGCTCTTCCTCAAAATTTTGCCTCTGATCCTCCAGATCGAGTGAGCCATTTCTGTACTGGTAGGCAAAGTAGAGTGAAAACAGCCGGTAGTTTAAACTTTTATCGACATTGAAATTTAAACTGTTATTTAAGTAGGCCCGGTTAATCCTGCCGGACTCAACCGTTAACCTTTGTTCATTATCATTCCATTGGTAGGCGCCGACGATGTTTAACCGGTCAATGAAAAAAATATTGCCGCTGTAATTGAGCAGAAGCATCTGATTTAGTGCGGCCAGATTCTCGGCAAGCCGGTTGTTGGTATAGTCCTGGGTTGAGCGCATGTAAGAAAGACTCAGCTCGCGGGAGGGGCTGTCTTCGCGTTTATCCGATAAATCGAGCAACAGTCCGGCACTCTGACTGGTAATTCTATTTTCAAGCAAAAAATTTTCCGTACCTTCATAGGCGTAGCTTCTTTTCCGGGCCCCTTTTTTATAACTGTAGGAGGCATTCAGACGGTCTTTAAAGGTATGGTTTAACTGCAGATTCCAGTCGCCGGAGGCATAGGTGCCGATGCGTTGCTGAAAGCGGGCCGTATAGTTGCGGTTCATTTTGGGCACGATATTTATGATCCCTGAAAAAGCTTCCGGACCGTACAGCGTGGTGTTACTTCCGCGGATAACTTCAAAGCGCTTAATCTCTTCCAGGTTTATCATCGACAGGTCGATCACATTATCATAGGCATTGATCATTCTGACGCCGTTGTACAGGATAATCACATCATCGGGATTGCCGCCGCGAATGGCCACCGTTTTTCGACCGCTCAATTCTTCTTCAACCTGAATGCTTTGTTCGTTCCGCAGCAAATCCGCGGCATCCAGATAGCCCTTTCCCTCAAATTTTTTGGCAGAGATTATCGAATATGAATGGGGAATATCGCGGTTAATATCCGGCAAATCTTTTTGGGCGCTAATGACAATCTTTGGAACAGGTATCACACGGGGCAGCAGATAGAAATCATTCTTTTCCCGTGCCGCGGCCAGACTGATCCGCAGGGTATCAAAAGAAATGTGTTCGAAAATCAAAGTTGCTGACCGGCCGGTTGTATCTCTCAGCCGTAGCTGAAAAAAGCCTTCCTCATCAGTAATTGTGCCGGTGGTCGAACTTTCCAGAAATACGTTTACATCGGCAATTTCCTGGTAAGTGTGGGCATGCCTCACCTTGCCTTTAACTTCAACCGGAAAGGCAAATACGCCGCTGACCAGAATAAGGCCTGATAAAAACAGGGCATATAATTTATAATTCATAATTCTGACAACTTTTAGTTAATTCAACTATAACAACGTCAGAATCCGATAGTTACCGCCGCCACTATGCTTATTTGAATAATAAACAAATAAATCTCAAATTGCTATAATAAATTGATCACATTTTCAATAACGCATTTATAAACGAAAAGTTATTCAAAAAAATTATTTTTTTTGTATAAAAATGGGTCTATGTCGTTTTGTGTGGGTAAATCCAGGAGCAACTTCCGAATGCTGTGGTTGGCGGGGTAATGGGTTTGTCTGTTCGATGTTTCTCTGTTTCGATACCGATTCCGATAGCGACCCCGACCCCGATCAGGATGAGAATCTTCATATAATATTGGTTCCTTCCAGGGCTCGC
>CAYXRA010000305.1:0-3798 GCA_964467525.1 uncultured Calditrichaceae bacterium | reverse complement strand
CCAATTATATTCCGTTTTAATTTGACGAACAACGCCGTTGAACGTTTCGACACAGACCATCTCATTATTAAATACAAATTCCCCTTTTGAGACGACCCGCCGGGTCGTCTCTACGTGAACACCAATTATATTCCGTTTTAATTTGACGAACAACGCCGTTGAACGTTTCGACACAGACCATCTCATTATTAAATACAAATTCCCCTTTTGAGACGACCCGCCGGGTCGTCTCTGCGTGCAAATCGATTTCATTCCGTGTCTATTTGTCTTACGGCGTCGATGATGGTGCCGTCGCGCCATTCGATGACCGCAACCACATCATCCTTCAGTTTCGGTTGTTCCGGTTTGCCGGTGAAGCCGATTGCCTTTTCATAAAGTTCTTCAATGGTCACCAACGGCAGATCGGAATTTTTCAGACGATCGTGCAAATCACGGCGATTGGGATTGACGGCGATGCCGTGATCGGTGACAATGGCGTCGATACTGTCGCCGGGCGCGGTTACCGTGACCACTTTTTCCACAACAATGGGATGGGTTTTACGATAGAGCGGCGCGGTGATAATCGTCATGTAAGCATCGGCCGCATCCTGAAAACCGCCAATACCATGCAATAGCCAGCCGTCAGAGTGCGTGTTCACGTTGACATTAAAATCCAGATCCACCTCCGTGGCGCCCAGCACCGAAGCCTTTACCCGCGGGGCGAAGCAACCCTTTGTGTGATAATTATAGGAAACGAAGGGATTGGTTTCGATATGATTCCAGTTGTCACGCAGCGATTCAACCCCGGCCAGATCAAAGGACTGTCCGTCGAGGATAAAACGCGTCAATCCTTCTTTCAGCATGTCCACCAAAATTTTCGTGGAGCCGCCGCGGGCGAAATCGGCAACTACTTTTTTCTCCCGCATATATTCGGCAAGATACCGGATGAAGGCCAGCGACATGCCGCCGGCCCCGGCCTGGAAGGAAAAACCGCTTTCGTCGATAAGGCCGGCGTCGCGCGCCAGTTGCGCGGCCATGGAGGCGATTTTCAAACGATCCGGATTGGTAGTCACTTTTGTCGTGCCGGAAACGATCTGTTCCGGATCGCCCAGTTTGTCAACCGGAACGATATAATCGACATTGCCGCCTTCGATGGACCAGGGCCAGGCCGGAAAGCGCACCAGGTTATCGGTAATCAGCGCCACCTGATCGGCGTAGAGGGAATCGGCCAGCGCGAAGCCAAGTGGTCCGCAGGCCGAAGGACCGTGCACGCCGTTGGCATTGCCGTGCACATCCGCCGTCGGGGCAGCAATGAAAGCAGCATCGATATACAGATCACCATCCTGAATGGCGCGGTAGCGGCCGCCGTGCGAGCGCAGCACCGCGGTCTGCTTCATGCCGCCGACACTGCAAAGCCGGCCCACCGGTCCGTTCATCGAACCGAGCACATGGGATACGGTACCGTTTTTAATATGACCGACCAGCGGCTCGTGAACCGGAAACAGCGCCGACGGCGCCAGTACGATATCTTTCAATCCGCGCGCGGCCAGTTTTTCCGTAATCAGGTTGACTAAATAATCACCATTTCGCAAATGGTGATGAAATGAAATCGTCATCCCGTTAAATAAATGCAGCCTGTCCAATAATTCATCGATATCCTTCAACACTTTATTCTGGTAATCCACGCCGCTGGGAATGGGCGGACCGACCTTTCTGCCTTCCGGTATGTATTTACCGATACCTTTGAAAGGTACGCTCTTTTTTCCATTAACTTCATCCGGCACCATCCTGCCGATTGCATTTTTGACCAATTTCATTTTTGTCTCCATAAAATATTCTTGTATTGCATTTTTTCGCATGTTAAATTGTTAACTACCCGGGTAGGGAATATAAGCAGAATTAACCGTGTGAAGCAAGATGAAAAATATTATAAAGTTGCTGCAAAATATCGGATTCACCCAGTACGAGTCCCAGGTTTACCTGGCGCTGCTGCAACAGGCCAATGTCAGCGGCTATGAGCTGGCCAAAATATCCGGTGTTCCGGCGTCCAAGGTTTATCCGATTATTGACCGGCTCATCAGCAAGGAAGTCATCCTGGGCATCGATTCAGATCCGGTGAAATATGTACCGCTGCCTCCGGACGAAATTGTGTCCCGCCTGCGCGGCGAATATGTTCAGACCTTCGAAGACTTAAAAGAGGAGCTTAACAGGATATATACCACCCAGGAATTAACGGACAATTACATCTGGCATGTCTCGGAGCGGGCGCCGATCATCAGAAAAATCGTTGAATTTATCGATCAGTCAACCAAAACCCTTTACCTGTCGGTTTGGGATGAAGAGGTGGATGAAATCAGTGATGCCCTCCGGGAAGCCGCCGCCCGTAACGTAAAAATCATACTGGTCCATTTTGGTGAAAAGACACTGGGCATCGGTACGGAATACACGCACGGACGCGAACATCAGATTCGTATCGAGCG
Organism: uncultured Calditrichaceae bacterium; assembly: GCA_964467525.1. Classification (GTDB taxonomy): domain Bacteria; phylum Calditrichota; class Calditrichia; order Calditrichales; family Calditrichaceae; genus CAYXRA01. The sequence goes on along the minus strand of CAYXRA010000305.1, from coordinate 1,339 downwards.
CGGCGGACGGCGCATTGCCCTGATTGTCGATGACAAACGCGTTATTCTCGGTCATTTTCAGGAAAACGGCGACAGCAATGCTGCCTGGACCGCCGACCGGGGATTGATCCTGCTGGCCAAGGATTACATTATTCATGATATCTACAGCATACGCATGGTACAAAAATTCGGAACAGAGGCATTGGATATTTTTGCCAAAGTATAAACGGGAGGGATATATCAGCGCCTTAATTGATAATTTATTGCTCTGTTTGGCGAAAATTTGAGCTAAAACACGCCCCACCCCTATCCCCGCCCTGCCATGGGCACCCCTTACGGGGCACGCGTGGGGAAAGGATAGGGGTGGGGATTACATAAAAAATGAACATAGGAGTTGAAAATGTCTGACCTGCATTGGAAATCCGCGATTACCAAAGTTGAGCCCAATAAGCTGACCGTTCGCGGTTATCAGCTTGACGGGCTTATGGGCAAAGCGAGTTATGCCCAGATGGTGCATCTGTTGCTGAAAGGGGATATGCCCACGGATAATGTCGGTAAAATGATCGAAGCGATTCTGGTTTCATCGGTCGATCACGGCACTACGCCGCCTTCGGTGCTCAGTGCAATCACCGTGGCCTCAACCGGTGCGCCGCTGAATGCCGCCCTTGCTGCCGGCATCTTATCCATTTCAAAATTTCATGGCGGGGCCATTGAGGACTGTATGTACCTCCTCAGGCAGGGAATGGATCTCGTCAAAGGCGATAGTATGTCTTTTGAGGATGCCGCGGCCCAGATCATCAATGAGTACAAATCGATTAACAAGCGCCTGTCGGGGTTCGGTCACCGGGTGCATACGGACGATCCGCGCACACACAAGCTGTTTGCTCTGGCCGAAGCCTACGGGATCGCCGGCGATTACACAAAAATGGCTAAAGCATTTGTGGCGATGCTGAAAGAAATCACCGGCAAGCATCTGCCGCTCAACGTGGACGGAGCCATCGCCGCGCTGCTCTGTGAAATGGATTTTGATCCCATTCTGGCCAATGCCTTTTTTATGATTGCCCGGATGCCGGGGCTCGTTGCCCATGTTTATGAAGAGAAAAAACGCTATAAGCCGATGCGCAAGATTCATCCCACGGATGTGGAATACGACGGCGAAGCGGATCGATCATTGTAGGTTGTTTCTGCTTTTTAATTATTGAGAAGAAATATTTTTAAATGATTAGGGAAATACCCGTTCCGGTTATTTCCGACTAACTTGTAATTGATTCAATGAAACATTCATGATTTTGCAAACACACAAAGGCATGATTAAACAGACCCCCCACCCCTTCGCCCCTCCCCCGATAAATCGGGGGAG
>CAYXRA010000304.1:0-3820 GCA_964467525.1 uncultured Calditrichaceae bacterium | reverse complement strand
TACCTTTGTGTGTTTGCTAAATCATGGATGTTTCATCTGTTTAAAATCCCCACCCTGGCGCAAGCCACCTGCCACAGGCACCCCTTTGGGGCCTTTGGGGCAATCCCGCCCGGGCGGGATGAAGGGGAGGGGGCTTGCTTTGCTTACTAATGAACGCCCTTTGTCTGTTTAATCATGCTTTTGTGTGTTTGTAAAATCATGAATGTTTCTTTTATTAATTTTCGACAGGCGTAAGATTGGCATACGCTTTAATAAGTTTTTTCACGATATCATCCTCGATAAAATGAACTGTAATTTTCATTTTATCCCCGCTGCCTTCAAGTTTTAATATCTTTCCTTCGCCAAAAGTTTCATGTGATACTTTTTGACCAATTTTAAAATCGGTTTCACCATTATCATCTGCTTCACCGTGATCGATATAATCCTGAATCTTGCGTTTTCTGGATCGCTTCCTTTTTTTGGCCTCGCTTTCTGCGGTTTTCTTCTCCTGACCATAGTCAAGCAATTCTGCGGGCAGTTCATCGAGAAACAGCGATGCCAGCGGTTCAACTATGCGGTTAAATTTACGCCGCACTTTTGCATAACTCAAAAATAAACTTTCTTCGGCGCGGGTCATGCCGACATAAAGTAAGCGCCGTTCTTCCTCGAGTTCATCGAGATCTGACGAAGCACGCTGCAGGGGCATTAAATCCATCTCAAGACCGGTAATATATACCACTGGAAACTCCAGACCTTTGGCGGAGTGCAGCGTCATTAATGTAACGGCATTGGAATTCGAATTCCAGGTATCCACATCGGTCAGCAAACTGACCTGTTCCAGGAAAGCATCAAGGCTGGCGTCCCGTTTTTCTCTGGTTCTTTCTTCGCTGAACTGTCCGATACTGTTAAACAACTCCTTAATATTCCCGACACGGTTTTCGCTTTCGTACTGATCGTATTCCGTCTTGTAATGATGCATTAAACCGGTTTCAGAGGCCAGAGTAGATACCAATTCGACGGGCTCCAGTTTATCTTTTGTACTGATAAACTTCTGAATGAGGTTATAAAATTCCAGTACCCGCCCGCTCATTGCCGGTGAAATGGAAGCAATTTCCTCAACCCTGCCCAGAGCGTCATACAGGATGATGCTTTCCATATCGGCAAATTTTTCGATTTTACCAACGGTGGTTTCACCGATACCGCGCAGCGGAAAATTAATAATCCGTTTAAGCGAGATACTGTCGGCCGGATTGACGATAACCTTCATATAAGCCAGCAAATCTTTGATTTCCTTGCGCTCGTAAAATTTTGTACCGCCGACAATATTATAATTTATTGCATTGCGGCGCAGTGCGTCTTCCAGTAAACGGCTTTGGGCATTTGTCCGATAAAGTACGGCTATATCCTTAAAACTGCGTTTTCTGGTGAACATTTCATCGTGAATAACTTCTACGAGATGATTGGCCTCATCTTTATCGTCTTCAGCCGCATAAATTTTTATTTTATTACCGGCCTGGCGTTTGGTCCATAAATTTTTGCCGATCCGGGTCGTGTTGTTTTCCACCAACTGGTTGGCTGCTTTAAGAATATTGCCATTGGAACGGTAGTTTTCTTCCAGCTTAAAAACCTGCGCACCGGGAAAGTCTTTTTTGAAGTTCAGAATGTTATGCAGATCGGCGCCGCGCCAGCCATAGATGGACTGATCTTCATCGCCGACGACATAAATATTTTTATGTCCGCTGACCAGATACTTAACAAACAGATACTGGGCTCTGTTGGTGTCCTGATATTCATCAACCAGCACGTATTTGAAGCGTTTTGCGTATTTGGTCTTTATTTTGGGAAACTGATCGAACAACTCGATTGGCTTCATCAACAGATCATCAAAATCCAGTGCATTATTGGATTTGAGATACTCCTGATAATCTTTGTAAATATCGGGGAAGTATTCATAAAGCGGGTCAAAATCCAGGTCTTCTTCGCTGACGTCATCGGGATACAGAAATCTGTTTTTCACTTTCGACAGTCTGTTCTGAATATATTTTGCCGAATAATTCTGCTGCGGGACATTGAGCATGCCGATCACTTTTTTCAGCGCCCGCACCTGGTCGTCAACGTCATAAATCGTAAAATTGGGCGAATAACTCAGGCTTGGCGCTTCAAGTCTTAAAATCCGGGCGCAAATGCTGTGAAAGGTTCCGATCCATAAGGGCGCGATGCCGCCGCCCACCAACTGCTCTACTCTTTGTTTCATTTCTCGGGCGGCTTTATTTGTAAAAGTAACGGCTAATATACTGGAAGGTCTGACACCCATTTCATTGATTAAATAGGCGATACGATAGGTTAAGGTACGTGTTTTCCCGCTGCCGGCGCCGGCAAGGATCAATACCGGACCATCTCCAACCATAACTGCTTTTTTTTGTGTTTCGTTTAGACAATCGAAGTTCAGGCTCATTTCTAAGTTCCTATTCTATTAAGTTTTTAGCGCTGGTTTCTGCGAACTTCGCGACGCACTTCCTGAAAATCGGCCTTGGCTCTGGCATGGGCGGCCGCACTGCTTGAGAATACATGACTGCCATCCCCTTTGGCCACGAAATATAGATAATTGGTCTTTTCCGGGAACAACGCCGCTAAAATTGATCTTTTCCCGGGATTGTTAATCGGTCCCGGCGGTAGTCCGTAGTGGATATATGTATTGTAAGGCGATTCGATTTCTAAATCCTTCAGAAGTAATCGCCTCGGTCTGCCCGGCAGTAAAAACTGTACCGTGGGACAGGCCTGAAGTTTCATACCCTTTTCCATGCGGTTATAGTACACGGAAGCGACAAGCGGGCGCTCACGATCCAAAATAACTTCGCCCTCGATGATGGAAGCCAGTGTAAGTACCTTATGCATGTCCATTCCATATTCTTTCATGACCGCCCGGGCACTATCGGACTCAAATAAATCCATTGTTTTATTTAACAGATACTTAATCACCGATGCTTCGTCAATTCCCCAGACAAACGCATAAGTATCCGGGAGAAGATAACCACGGAGATTATTCTGTTCAATGCCAAGCGAACGGATAAAGGCGGAGTCGCTGCAGAGCGCCATGAATTTTTCAGCATCGATACTGAATTTTTCAGCGAGCGCTTCTGCTATCTGCCTGTTACCCCAACCCTCGATCAGAGTTACAAAAATTTCTTTCTGACGACCCGTTGTCAGATAAGATACCAGCTGGGGATAGGTTAATCCTTCCGGTACCTGATATAATCCGGCCTTTAACTTGGTTTCCCTGCCAAGCGATGTTGCCCAGAAGCTGAACAACTGCTGATCTTTAATGAGACCATGATGCACCAGCGTATCGGCTATCTGTGATACGGTCGCCCCTGCCGGAATTACTATATCAACCCGATTATCAATAATCTGTTGATTGGGAACTGCAAAGTACCTTATTATATCAACCAGAGCAAATGGTAAAAGAAAAATCAATATCAGGACGCCCTTTTGTTTTGTGCTCATCTATTGTTCACCATCCCCGCTTTTCTGATGTTGCCCTTGAATACGTCTGCTCTCTTGCATAATTACCGCATAAATGTCACATAAAGCCTGATTACTCATCGGTCCCTTATTATTTTCCACTATTTTTTTTAAAACCGTTTCTTCTCTTTCGGGGGCAAAAACATGCAGGTTCTGCTTCGCTTTCATCGTACCAATTTCGATGGCACAGGCCGTGCGCTGATTTAGCAGCCGGACGATTTGTTTATCAATCCCGTCTATTTCATTGCGATAGGATTCAAGCGCTTTTGCACTGTTTTTCAAAAGTTTAACTCCGATAATTTACCGATTATTACAAAAC
>CAYXRA010000303.1:0-3863 GCA_964467525.1 uncultured Calditrichaceae bacterium | reverse complement strand
AATCTGGGTCGGGGTCGCTATCGAAACAGAGAAACATCGAATAGACAAACCCATTCCCTCGCCAATCACAGCATTCGGATGACACTCTTGGGTTTACTCACACAAAACGACATAGATGCCAAAATTTAAACGATTAATGATGATCAGATTCAGGATTTGTTTGCATCTTTCTGAAACATTATTTTAATTTGAGATTTAAGGCAAAAACGACCTGATCTTTCCTGAAAAAATAACACTTAACGCAGGGAGCATATCATGGCCATTGTACTGGGCATAGACCTGGGTACATCCGGCGTCAAAATTTTAGCGGTGAATGAAAATGGTAAAATCAAAGCCACGGTTAGTGCATCGTATCCGCTGATTCAGCCGCGGGCAGGCTGGTCGGAGCAGAATCCCGAAGATTGGTGGCAGGGGCTGCGCAAGGCCATCGGCAAGATTTTGGACCAACCTGCCGTTGATGCCAAAGATGTGGCTGCCTTATCTTTAAGCGGACAGATGCACGGCTCGGTTTTTCTGGATGATGTCGGTAACGTAATTCGCAATCCATTGTTGTGGAATGATACCCGCACCCATGCCCAGTGTGCTTATATCACCGAAACAATCGGTGAAAAAAAATTGCTGGAACTGGTCGGCAATCCTGCTTTGGAGGGATTCACCCTGCCCAAGCTGATCTGGCTGCGCGATAACGAACCGCAAAATTATGGAAAAGTCAGAACCCTGTTCCTACCGAAAGATTACATCGTCTACCGCTTAACCGGCAGCCGGAGCAGTGAAATGTCCGATGCCGCAGGCACGCTGCTGCTCGATGTTAAAAACCGCCGCTGGTCGGAAGAGGTCTGTAATTTATTGGATATTGACCGCGCCATTTTGCCGCCGGTGCTGGAATCGACAGATGTCGCCGGCACGATCAGCGCAGAGGCAGCCGAAGAAACCGGTCTGCCGGCAAATGTGAAAGTCATCGCCGGCGGCGCCGATAATGCCTGCGCTGCGGTGGGCAACGGCATTGTTGAGGAAGGTATCGTGCTGACCAGCATCGGTTCGTCAGGCGTAGTGCTGGCTCATACCGATATGATGCAGTTTGATGAAAAAGGACGCATCCACGGTTTTAATCACGCCGTACCGCACAAATGGTATCTGATGGGCGTCATGCTTTCCGCCGGATTATCGATGAGCTGGATGAAGAACAAGCTGCTGCACAGCGATTACGAAACCATCAACAAACAGGCCGCCGCCGTTGCTCCCGGCTCGGAAGGCCTGATGTTTCTGCCCTATCTTTACGGCGAGCGCACCCCGCATCGCGATCCCATGGCCCGCGGCGTCTTTTTCGGATTATCCGGCATTCACGAACAGAAGCACATCATGCGCGCCGTTTTCGAAGGCGTCAGTTTCGGTTTAAAGGATTCTCTGGAATTGATTAAGAATCTGGGCGTCGAACCGAAGCAAATCCGACTGACCGGCGGCGGAGCTAAAAGCGCCCTGTGGCGGCAGATTATCGCCGATATTTTCAATCATCCGGTAGTGACGATGCAGGCAGACGAGGGACCGGCCTACGGGGCGGCTTTACTGGCCGGCGTCGGCGTTGGCATCTGGTCCGGTGTGCGGGATGCGGTCAATGAAACGGCAGACGTGGGGCAGACGACCGAACCCGATGCTGAAGCTGCGGGAAAATATGCACGAATTTATCCTTTGTTCGGATCGCTATACCGCTCGCTGAAAGACGATTTCAGTGAAGCATTTGCATTAAATAGTAAATAAAAAATAACGCACATGACAGTTAAAATGTCAGGTGATTAAAAACATCCCTTGCGGATGAAAAACCGGGAGGTTCAATGCAAGCGAATTATTTCCCCGAAATAAAACAGCCTGTGCCCTATGAAGGAAAGCGCTCGAAAAATCCGCTGGCCTTCAAATACTATAACGCCAATCAGAGAGTTGGCGATAAAACCATGGCCGGGCATCTGCGCTTTTCCGTAGCCTACTGGCACACGATGATGGGCGACGGCGGTGATATGTTCGGCGAAGCGGCTTTCAGGCGGCCCTGGCATAAAAGTAGAAATGCCATGGATCGGGCTAAAGCTACACTGGAAGCGGCGTTCGAATTTTTCAGTAAACTGGGCGTGCCCTATTATTGTTTTCACGACCGGGATATCGCTCCGCAGGGCGCGGATTTTGATGAAACCTGTAAAAATTTGCGGGAAATCGCGGCAATGGCCAAAGAACTGCAGGCGTCGACCGGTATCAAACTGCTCTGGGGCACGGCCAATCTGTTCAACCACCCCATGTATACCCAGGGCGCGGCGACCAATCCCGATCCCCATGTGTTTGCCCATGCCGCGGCGCAGATTAAAAATGCCATCGATATCACCCACGAATTAGGCGGCGAAAATTATGTATTCTGGGGCGGCCGCGAAGGTTACGAATCCCTGCTGAATACGGATATCAAACGGGAACAGGAACAGATGGCTTGCTTTCTGCACATGGCCGTCGATTATAAAAAACGGATCGGTTTTAAGGGACAGTTTCTGATCGAACCGAAACCCAAAGAACCGACCAAGCATCAATACGATTCCGATGCCGCGGCGACGCTGTCCTTCCTGCGCGCCTACGATTTGATCGATGATTTTAAGCTGAATATCGAAGCCAATCACGCCACCCTGGCCGGCCACACCTTTGAACATGAGCTGGCCGTGGCTTCGGCTGCCGGCAAACTGGGCAGCGTCGATGCCAATCGCGGCGATCTGCTTCTGGGCTGGGATACCGATCAGTTCCCGACCGATATTTACAGCACCATTAAAGCGATGCTGATCATTCTGAAACAAAACGGTTTGGGCTCCGGCGGACTGAATTTTGACGCCAAACTGCGGCGCAGCTCGGTGGACACACAGGATTTGTTTTACGCGCATATCGGCGGCATGGATGCCTTTGCCCGCGGCTTGCTGATTGCGCGGAAAATTATTGACGACGGCGTGTTCGATGCTTTCATCAGGCAGCGCTATGCCGGTTTTGACGCACCGTTCGGGAAACAGTTGCTCGACGGGAAACTGACGCTGGAAGATGCGGAACAATGGATCCTGAACAACGGGGCGCCGGAACTGAAAAGCGGTCGTCAGGAAATGCTGGAAAGTATTTTTAATGATTATCTGATTATTTGATAAAAGATTTCCGTTGTCATATTCTTTTCGGAAATAGTTTTGGTCATTGAGGTGCAAAATAAGGTGTAAATCATGATAAATACCATGTTTTTTAATGATTTACTGACATCCAATTATAATTTTTAATCCCCTCCCCTTCACCCCTCCCCACGCGTGGGGAGGGGCCGGGGGTGGGGCGTAATGCTGCATTTCAAGCAAACTAAACGTTAAATATATTATTTTGCACAAGTATGAATTTTAGCAAAATATAAAATAGAGGAGTTCCTGTCATGCAATACAGAGTACTCGGACGCACCGGCTGGAAAGTATCGGCGATCAGTTTTGGCGCCTGGGCCATCGGCGGCACCTGGGGCAAAGTCGATGACAAAGAATCCCTGGCCGCCCTGCGCAAAGCGGTCGACCTCGGCGTCAATTTTTTTGATACCGCCGATGTTTACGGCGACGGGCGCAGTGAAAGCCTGCTGGCGCAATTGCGCAAAGCAGTCGATGAAAAAATATACATCGCCACCAAAGCCGGGCGGCGCCTCGATCCGCACACGGCGGAAGGATACAATAAAGCCAATCTTGCCGCTTTCATTGACCGCAGTCTGAAAAATCTGCAAACGGACAGTCTCGATTTACTGCAACTGCACTGTCCGCCCACCGATGCCTATTATCAGCCCGAGCTTTTCGATATGCTGGACGGATTTATGCGCGCAGGCAAAATCCGGC
>CAYXRA010000302.1:0-3890 GCA_964467525.1 uncultured Calditrichaceae bacterium | reverse complement strand
AGTATTTGAAAAACCTTTTCACCAAAATAATTTGCCTGCGGGGAAGGATTAGGCGGCCTGATACCGCCCGAATAAAACAATCCCGTGGAATAGAGAGTACCAATAATGTCCGGCCGGTTATCTATGGGAAAGCCGCGTCCTGCCCAAAAAGACTGAATAATGCGCAGGTAGGCTGCGGCATATAAAATGTTCAGCGAATCCGATTGCAATTTTTTGATTATTGTTGCCGGACTTTTTGAGAGCTCCAAAATTTTTGCATACTTTTTTCCGGGATAAAACTGAGACAGACTGTCGTTTAGTTGCTTTTCTATCCAGTATGCTGTTTTCATTTTTATCTGGCAAAAACCGATGGAGCTGTTATGGCCGGTCCTGGCAAGCAAAATATCAAGGGCGTCATCCTTCCAGTCGTGATTAAGTTCTCGTTCGGCGAAAATGATTGAAGCCAGATAAAGCGGATTAATACAGAACTTTGAAGACGCATTGAGAATAATGGATTTATTTTTTGCAAGCAGCCGCATGGTAGAATCCGGATTTTCCGCAGGGAGAAAGCCGTAAATCGTAAATGTAAATATAAAGATTATAAGCATGATCCATTTAATTTTAAACAGGGCGCCCCGTGGGACGCCCCTTGATGATACATCATTTAATCAAAATCATTTTACCTGATTTTGTGTAATTTAATTTATCCTGCCCGGATGCTTCGGCTTCAAAACGGTAAATATACATTCCGCTTGGCAAAAGAACGCCGCTGTCATTTCGTCCATCCCAGGTAAGGGTGTGGATACCGGTACTAAAATCAGTTTGCATAAAGGCGCGCACTTTTTGACCAAGTATGTTGAAAATGGTCAATTTAACTTTGGAATCTACAGGCAGAGCGAATTTAAAGGTTGTGGCCGGATTAAAGGGATTCGGATAATTATGGTACAATACAAATTCATCAGGAATGATTTCAGATTCCATGGTTTTATTATCTCCCATTGAATCCAGTAATAAACGGGCCTCCTTTGTCAAAGCGTATTCCGGAAATTCATTTTCCATTATCGTTACAATAGCGGATGCTGCCGCGTAGTCTTCTTTTTCAACCAAATGAAACATGAACGTATTGTAGAGCTCATGCGTGGCAACGGCCGGCGTCTTAAATCTTTGATAATTTGCAACGCCCTTTGATACGCCGGCAGCATCATTATACCCGGATGATAACAACTGCGCTTCCTCATAAATCTCCGCCTCTTCGGCTTTCAGAGAAAATGAATCAAGCGCGGTTTTGTAACCCTCAAATTCCGCGCTGTACATGCGGCCGGACTGCCATAGCAGGTCCAGGGCAAAGTAAGCCTGTGTGGAATCGGGATAGTTGTTCAGAACATCTTTACAGATTTCAGAGGCATTTTTAGGGAAGTCGAGCTGAATCAGGTTTTTGGCGAAAACCAGTTTGCGCATAATCGGCCACTCCGGATCAAAACTTTCCATCACTTCTTCTTCTGTGAGCGTGCTGTCGGAAGCGGTTTTAAATGCCGCGTCAAAAGCAGAAGCTTCGGAATGTCCGCTGGCAATGACGGACGGTTTGGCTAGCGGGCCTGAATGCAGCCAGGGTGTAATATCATACGTTGATAAAGTTGCAACATAGAATTCATTGGTGGTATCGGGCGGATCGCAGCCCCACCAATTGTTCTCTGCCAGAATGGTACAGGAACGCTGCGCATATATTTGATAGGTATTATTCACAAAATCATTATCGCCGCCATTTGTTGTGCACATGTCCTCACCGAGCGTGGGATCAGAAGCATAGGAAGCATATAAAGCATAATTTGTATTATGCACATAATTATCACCAGGGGTTCCCAACCAACCCAGACTTGGCGAGGAATAACTGGTACACAATAATCCATAATAACAATCATCAATTTCATTATCGCGCAGATAAGGCGAGGAGCGGTATAAATATATACCGTAAGAGCTGCTCGTAGCGCCATCCTTAATGGTGTTGTCGTAAATATGCGAATCCGAATAGTCATTGCAATAATAAAGGTGTATGCCGTATTTGCATTCTGAAAAATCATTATTTTTAATCTGGGCATAGGCATAGCGAACGGAAACGCCATAACCGGATAGGGAATCAAAATCACAGTAGGTTACCGATAAATTAGCATGGTCCGCCCAAAGCGCAGTGTAGGCATATTTAAATTGGCAATATTTGAAAGCGTTGGAATCGTTTGCCGCATTATAAAAACGAATCCGGCCCCAATACTGCGAACTTGACGGGCTGGTATACACCGAAGTGAACGTAATCATGGAATCGGACGTACCCTCTGCCATGAATTTGCCATAGACGTTTACCGTGGCGTCATCTTCCAGCTTGACCACTGTTCCCGGCAGAAAGGTAATGGAGACGCTGTCCGGGATAGTGAGATCAGCATCAATTATGCACTCTCCCTCAATAACCATATCTGATGTAATAGTGTCGCGTAATTGAGGATAATAATGTAATCCTATATCCGGAGTTGTGCCGTCGGGATCATTGCTGTCAAGATACATACCAGCATCAACACAGGGGCTAGATCCCCGGAGATGATAATTGCCACCATTGAAGTCGATGAACATAGGATCGCTGTTAATCACATCCGCACCCATGTAGGATGAAGTATTGGGGTATCCCAGGTTGTTGGCTGAGTAGTAATACGAAGCACCTGGTACATAAAAAACGGTATTGTAGAAGATGTTGTTATAAGTGTAAAAATTGATATCTCCATGCGGGTCACCACCAACCTGCTGCAGAAATACACCATTCCCCTGCGAAGGCCCATGCGATATAAAAGTGCAATATTCCAGGTTGAACTCTGCCTGCGATTCAGCTGAAATTATTTTTGTCGGGCTGAAGAAAAAGTCGTAATTATTATTTTCAAACAGGCAGCGACGAACATCGACAAGCGATTCCTGAGTGATGTCGGGCATTTCATCCGCGATCCGCAAGGCGATATCGTTTTCATAAAATTCGACGCTGTCAATTAGCACGGACAGATCTTCGATTTCGCCAACATGTATACCGACATTGGTGTTCCTGAAATCACAATGTTTGAAAGTTAATGTGTTTTCCTTACCCAAAATCGTTATAGCGCATTCAGTGCTATCGATTGTTAGAAAATTGAACCATAAATTTAAGCTATCGCTATAAACAATAATCAATGTATCGGCAGGAACCTCACATGTAGCATCAAAATTACTCTCTTTACCAGCACCGCTGAATTTTACCGGATTATCCGGTAGCCCGTGAACATTAAAATCACCATGGCACTCGATGGAGAAACCGGAAGGAAAGGAATAGTCAGCGCCTGACGGTATTTCCAGGACCTCGTCTACCGGAACCACCAGGGTGTAATTGCTCTGGCCGAGTACCGGGCTGTAATGGGCCGTGAGCTGCATGGATTGCGAGCTCTCGAATTCTACGGACGTTCTTTCACTGTAGGGTGAGGAAATGTTTACCCCGCTGCCGCTCCAGTGATTGAATACATAAATATCGTCCGTAGTGGCGCCCCCGATATGCGGCGCTTCCACGGAATACCATACGGGATCAACGCTTGGTACATGATCAAGAAAAACACAATACTCGGTTGTATCCGTCGTGGCCGACAGGGGAAGAAACTTATCCGGTTGCTGACCGCGGCCATCCAGACGCCAGGGATCGCGTACTTTTATCTTTTCGGCCACGTCCACGTCGTTCGAGCCGTCGATGGATACGCTGAATTGAACAGGATGGGTATATAAAAATTTCGCTTCCTGATTGGTCTCATCACCAGAGTTTATTCTAAGAGAGTGACTGAGCTTATATTCTGAATTCTCTGAATTCCAGTGATGATGCTGAACCGTATCCGTGTCGGCGCCGACCGTCCGGAACA
>CAYXRA010000301.1:0-3895 GCA_964467525.1 uncultured Calditrichaceae bacterium | reverse complement strand
GTTTTATACTGCTGCGTATGATGTATAATACCCACACAAAACGACATAGAACCAAAAAATATTTATAATGATTCGGAAATTTCGCTTAAAAAAGAGATAGCAGATGACATTCCTGAGCGCGATAGAACGTATGTTTTTTATACACCGGTTTATCCGGATTTAATAATTAACATTTTTGGGGCCGGTCTTATAGCGGTGAACTAAGGCCCGGGGGAACTTCAGTTCCATTTCCGTTTGCGTTGGTTTTGGCCTTTCAGGTTAAACCGGAAAAATAGATTATAACGGCAAAAATAAATTGCATGAAATGTGCCCTATTTTGCCGAATCCTTAGCCGTAGTTGTATGCGAAAATAAAATTGTGACTGATCTGGCGGAGCTGTGTTCGGGAGGGTAGAAGAGTGGAATGAGTAATGTGAAAAGAGGAAAGAGGTACGTTAATCGTGATTCGTTATTTATTAAGAAGGGAAAAACCGGAATTAAAGTTTATATATTTGGAAGTTAGCGATTCCGGTTCGATGGAGTGCTCGTAATCGATTCTATTTCAACATTCGCTTTTATTTATCACACATTTTCAATGCCGGTTGCTGAGATTAAATGATAGCTTTTAATCATTTTATTCCCTATCTTCGGGCGCTATCAAATTTGGCAGTGATGTTAATACTTCTTTCTTTCATGGGGAGTCCAACCATTGAAAGCCATCGTCTACGAAGCATACGGTCCGCCGGAAGTCCTGCGGCTTAAAGAGGTGGATAAACCGCTTCCAAAGGATAATGAAATTCTGCTCAAAGTCCGGGCGACAACGGTTAATTACGGCGATCTCACGGGACGAAATTTTGCCAATATCCGTGCCCGCGATTTTAATATGCCGTCAGTGCTGTGGCTGCCGGCGCGATTCATGTTCGGATACAGCAAACCTAAAAAAGGCATTTTGGGCAGTGAGTTTGCCGGCGAAGTCGTGTCAAAAGGTAATAATGTCAGACGGTTCAATGATGGCGATCCGGTCTTCGGCTATCTCGGTCAAACCATGGGCGCTTATGCCGAATATCTTTGCATCGATGCAAACAAGGTCGTGGCTCTCAAACCGGCAAACATGAGTTATGAAGAAGCGGCCGCCGTACCCTACGGCTCCATTATGGCCCTCAGTCTGCTGCGCAAGGTAAATATTGAAAAGGATCACAAAGTGCTGATCAACGGTGCTTCCGGCGGTATCGGTTCGTATGCCGTACAGCTTGCCAAACATTACGGAGCCGAGGTTACCGGCGTTTGCGGCAGCCAGCGTCTGGAATTCGTCAAAGCCCTCGGTGCGGATAAGGTGATTGATTATAAGAAAAACGATTTTATCCAAAGTGATGAATCGTACGATCTCATTTTTGATGTTTTGGGCCGGAGCACTTTTGAAAAGTGCAAAAATGTACTGAGGCCCGGTGGCATCTACCTGCTGGCCAGCTTCAAGATGAATAAAGTCTTTCAGATGCTGACAACATCGATCGCCGGCAAAAACAAAGTGATCTGTGCCATCGGGTCCGAAAAAGCGGAGGACCTGCGCACCATCAAAGAACTGATTGAAGCCGGTAAAATCAAATCGATCATCGATAAAACTTCTCCCATGGATCAGGCCGCCGAGGCACAGGCTATGTGGAATCGGGACAAAAAAAGGGCCATGTGGTAATCACTCTGGAAAAATAGAATCTCCGATTTCAAAAAACGTTTCGACGCGGAGGCGTGACTATTTTGGAACAGCTTTATTTTAAATCCGCCGCCGAATGGCGTGACTGGTTAAAAGCAAATCATGAGCAAAGTAACGGTATCCGGATGATTTTCTACAGAAAGGAAACCGGCAGGCCCACGATTGAATATGAGTCCGCCATTGAAGAAGCCCTCTGTTACGGCTGGATCGACAGCATCATTAAAAAGATCGATGCAGAAAAATATGTCCGCAAATTCACGCCGCGTAAAAACAACAGCAAATGGTCGGCCGTCAATAAAAAGCGTATTGAAAAACTCATCAAAGAAAAACGGATGACCGGAGCCGGTCTGGCTAAAGTGGATGCGGCCAAAGCCAATGGTCAGTGGGACAAACCGGACCGGCCGGTGATTTCTTTTGAACTGCATGCCGAATTCGAATCGGCGCTGAATCAGAATCCAAAGGCCAGAGCATTTTTCGAACAACTGGCGCCAAGCTACAAGAAGCATTACATTGGCTGGATTGCCGCGGCCAAACAGAACAAAACCCGGGAAAAACGTATCCGGGAATCCATCACACTGCTGGAAAAGGGACAAAAGCTGGGGATGAAATAGAAAACGCGGTGCGCCCGGCGTCAAACGAAAATCTGCCTGTTGAATGGTGATTGAAATTCTATTTAATGGGGAGGGCAATAATAAATCAATTTCCACCTTAGCTTAAGTAGCGCATATTTTTACAAATAGAATTAAATAATACATTATTACGTTACAGTACGAAACTTATACAATGGTTATTTGGGTGAAAGTTCCCTGCTGGCACTCAATTTTAAAAAATAGGAATAACCGATGAATATCCTGCTAACCGGTGCAACCGGATATATTGGTCAGCGCTTACTGCCGGTGCTTCTGGAAAACGGGCACCGCGTGTACTGCTGCGTGCGTGACAAGAGCCGCTTCGATTTGCGAAAATATGAGGGTAAACAGATTCATATTCTCGAAACGGATTTTCTGGACCGCCCCACCCTCGATAAAATTCCCCGGGATATTGACGCTGCATATTACCTGCTGCACTCCATGGGCACGAAATACGGTGATTTCGAATCAATGGAAGCGGCTACCGCCCGAAATTTCAAAGACGCCCTTATCAATACGAAAGTAAAACAAATTATTTATCTCGGCGGTATCGTAAACGAAGAAGCATTGTCAAAGCATCTGCAGTCGAGAAAAAAAGTAGAGGATGTGCTGGCCGCTTCGACTTATGCCTTAACTACCCTGCGCGCCGGGATCATCGTTGGTTCGGGCAGCGCTTCATTTGAAATTATCCGCGACCTGGTTGAAAAATTACCGTTAATGATCGCCCCGAAATGGCTGAACACTAAATCCCAGCCCATTGCCATCAGAAATGTGATCGAATTTCTCAGCGGCGTTTTACTGGAAAGTGAAACTTACAACAAAACTTACGACATCGGCGGACCTGAAATTCTTACATATAAACAATTATTAATTAAGTTTGCAAAAATTCGCGGATTAAAACGAACCATTATCACAGTCCCGGTAATGACGCCCCGGCTATCTTCGTACTGGCTCTACTTTGTGACTTCCACTTCCTATGCCCTGGCCGCCAATCTGGTGGACAGCATGAAGGTGAATGTCATCTGCCGGGAAAACAATCTCGCTGAAATGCTAAATATTTCACTGATCAGTTACGAACAGGCCATCCGCCGCGCATTTGTCCGTGTCGAGCATCATGAGGTTGTTTCGAGCTGGAAAGATGCGCTCAATGTGACCAAACTCAATAAAAATTTTTCCCGGTATCTGGAAGTGCCTGTTTTCGGTTGTTTTCAAGATCATCGCAGCAAAAAAATTACCCGCCCGCAGGAGGTGTTGCAAAAGATATGGTCGATCGGCGGAGCAAACGGCTGGTACTATGCAAACTGGCTCTGGGGCGTGAGGGGATTTATTGATCAGCTCTTTGGTGGCGTGGGGTTGCGTCGCGGCCGAAAGAATCAGAGTGAAATCGCCAGCGGCGAGTCCCTTGATTTCTGGCGTGTTTTGATCGCAGAAAAAAAAGAAAAGCGCCTGCTGCTCTTCGCCGAAATGAAACTGCCCGGCGAAGCCTGGCTGGAATTCAAAATCGATGATGAAAATGTACTGCACCAAACCGCCACTTTTCGCCCTCTGGGACTGCTGGGGCGGTTTTACTGGTATGCGGT
>CAYXRA010000300.1:0-3903 GCA_964467525.1 uncultured Calditrichaceae bacterium | reverse complement strand
TACAAACTGAATGCCGGTTCATTCGAACAGGTGCGAAAAATGGTGCTGATGAAATAAAAATTGCGGATTGATCATGTTAAAACGTTTATTGATTTTTTCATTTATATGTATTGTGCTGCTTTCCGCCGCCGTGGCCAATCCCTGGAACGGCAAAGTGGTTCTGCAGGGCTTCTGGTGGGATTACTGGAATGAGAATTATCCCAATGAATGGTCCACCTATCTGGCCCATCTGGCCCCGCGCCTGCGCGAGATGGGCGTCGATGCGGTCTGGATTCCGGTCACCGTGAAAAATCATTCGCCCTCATCCAACGGATACGCGCCCTTCGATCACTACGATCTGGGCGATAAATACCAGAAATACAATCTGGTCACGCGCATGGGTGACAAGGATCAGTTTCTGCGCATGGTGGCCGTGCTGCATGCCAACGGCGTCGAAGTGATTCAGGATGTGGTCTGGAATCATCTGACCAACGCCGGTACGGCCAACGGCGAGGGCGGCGCCGATCCTGAAGCCTGGTCCGATCCGTACAAAAATTTCCGCTACGCCTGTTACAGCACGCCCGCTTCTTCGGAAACCGGCGAAAATTATCTGGCCCGTGAGGGACGTTTCCCGAAGAACTGGCAGAATTTTCATCCCAATCCCGATCACAACCAGGAAGATGATGACTGGACCTCCAGCTACTGGGGACCGGATATCTGCTACTACCAGGGCGCCTACGGACAGAGCAGTAACGCCACTTATAATCCGGAACAGTCTCCCGATTACATGCGCAACGGGGTGCGCGCCTGGAATATCTGGATGAAAAAGCAGACCGGCGTCGATGGTTTCCGCATCGATGCCGCCAAGCATTTCCCATACTGGGCAACCAAGGATTTTTTGTGGAATCTGGCCTATGACGCCGACTGGGCCTCGGGCGGTGAAACCATGTTCGCCGTCGGTGAATATGTGGGCAGCAAGTCCGAAATGGATCAGTGGGTGGATGACGTCAATTACAGCGACGGCTTCACCGATGTGGTCGGCACCTTTGATTTCAGTCTGCGCGGGGCGATTCACGATATGGTTTATTCCTTTGATGCTTACGATATGGGATCGATTCCCGGCGCCCAGCAGGAAAGGCGCACGCGCACCGTGCCCTTCGTTAATCTGCACGACACCTTCCGTCCGATCCTCGATGAGGACGGCAATTATACCGGCTGGGATACTTCCAACGAAATCGGCGGTCATATCGATCCCCGCGAGCCGCGCATCGAGGCGGCTTACGCGATTGCTTTTGCCGTGGACGGTTCGCCTTCGGTGTTTTTTGAGGATTTGTTCGATATCGGCGAAAACAGCAACCGCTATAATCACGATCCGGCCAGTGAAACGGAGCTGCCGGCCCGTGATTTTCTGACCAACCTGATCTGGTGTCACCAGAAACTGAATTTCAAGGACGGCGAATACCTGGTGCGCTGGCAGGCGCAGGATCTTTTGGTGATCGAGCGCAGCGCCCATGCTCTGATCGGTATCAACGATAACTGGGCCAATGCCCAGACAGCCACCGTGCAAACTAATTTCGGGCCGAATGTGCGTTTGACCGATTACTCCGGGGCGAACAGCGATGATATCTGGACCGATGGCGACGGCAAGGCGACCATCTGGGTACCGCCCTGCGACGGCAGCAATATCCGGCGCGGGTATGCCGTTTGGGGTCCGGCCGGTATCGAAGGCGGATTTGACCCGGCGGCGATCACGACCAGCCAGGAATGGGAAATGGCCGATGATCTTGGCGACCGCCATCCCAGCTCGCTGAGGCAGGGCGGGCAGTTGCCCGCGGGCAGCACCGATCTGCGCACGGTCTGTAAATTGTGGGGCGAACCGCTGGAACCGATCACGCTTGATGTGTATCCGGAACTGAGCGGCGAACCCTACGTGCTCGAATTATATTCCGGTGAGGGCGATTTTCTGATTTCTTTTTCCGGTGAAGGCGAAAGCAGTTTCAGTTATACGCCCGGCAGTCAGAACTGGCTGGTGGTAAAAATACGCAATGCCGAAGCAACGGCCGGCGGACAGAAGGTGTGGGTAAAAGCCGCCTACAACGGTCCGGAGCTTTTGGTTCTGGATGATCCGCCGCTGGGACTGGAAGAAAGTGCGCGGCAAATGCCGCCAACGGATTTTGTTTTACACGGCAATTATCCCAATCCGTTCAATCCCTCCACCACCATTCGCTTCAGCCTGCCGCGGGCCGGTGATGTACGTTTGGTGATTTATGATATTAGCGGGAAAAAAATATATGAAGAAAACAGATATTTTGCCGATGGTGGGGAGAAAGAGTGGGGAATAGTGTTTTTAAATTCAAATGCTTCAGGAATTTATTTTTATAAAATATTGGATGGAAGTAACTTAGAAAATATATTAGGTAAAATGGTGTACGTTAAATAGCCAGTAACAATTATTAGAAAATAGGAGGTTGAATGAAAAAGTATTTGATACAATTATTTTTGGGCTTTTTCATAGTCTCTTTTGTTTTCAGTGGAACTCCTACAATTGATGGAAGTTTCGACGGAGAAAGTGTTTGGGGAACACCCATAGCTACAGCAGATGGAACGTCAGGTTGGGCAAATGCTAATTCTAAAAAAGTCTATATAACAAACGATGACACTTATGTTTATTTTGGAGCTGAGGTAACTGCATCAACATGGATGGCGTGGGCATTTCTTGTAAACACAAAAACGGGTGGCGGATCAAACGAAAGTTGGTCAAGAAGTATTGATTATTCTCATTCTGACTTACCTGATTACATTCCACGTGGTCATTTTGATGGATATGCTGAATTTCATACATGGAATGGTACTGCATGGGATGGAGTTGGTAACTCTTTAGCTAGCACTGAATTTGGGGAGAATATTACTGGACCAGATCAAGATGGATGGATAGAGATAAGAATATCCAGAGCATCTTTAGGAAATGCTTCAGTAGGTGATATTCAATTCTACATTACCGGTGACCAAGAATCTCATGGTACTTTTGATGCTTGTCCGGATGATGAGAATGCAGATCAATGGGATGAATCTGGTTCGCATACAGTTTTGGATAACTATCTTACCGATGCATCCCTCCCCGTTGAACTCACCACCTTCAGCGCTACTTCAGCCTTTAACACGGTAACCCTGCAATGGGAAACGGCTTCGGAAATTGATAATCTCGGATTTGCCATTCTGCGCAGCGCTGCTGAAACCGGGCAATACGAAGAACTGGATTCCTACCTCACCGACGCGGGCCTGCGCGGCGCCGGAACGGTTTCCCATGCCAGCGAATACGAGTATGTGGACCGCAACGTGCTCAAAGGCGAAACCTACTGGTACAAACTGGTTGATGTGGATATCAACGGCAGGCGCACGGAACACGGACCGGTTTCCGTCACTGTCGCCGGAGCGCAGTCGGAATTGCTGGAACCGGTAGCGAACGCAGTTCCCGATCAGTTCAATCTCGGACAAAACTATCCCAATCCCTTTAATCCCGAAACGCAGATTCCCTTCAGCATTCCCGAAACCGAAGCCGGTCAGACGATGGTGCAGGTGACCATATATAATGTACTCGGCTATAAGGTACGCGAACTGCTCAGCACTCCGCTGCCCGCCGGGCAGTATAAGCTGAACTGGGATGCCAGGGATTCTGCCGGGCAAGCGGTTGCTTCCGGCGTTTACCTCTATAAGATCGAAACGCCGCAGTTCAGCAAAACCAGAAAAATGGTGCTGATGCGCTAAGTATAATTTAGTTTCCGGAGCTGAAAAGAATGATCAGCACGGCGGATGTAATTTCGTTTCCCGAAAATTTTAAATGGACTCCCCGGTCCGGCGCCGGGGAGTTTTTTATTGGTTCTATGTCGTTTTGTGTGGGTATTATACATCATACGCAGCAGTATA
>CAYXRA010000299.1:0-3914 GCA_964467525.1 uncultured Calditrichaceae bacterium | reverse complement strand
TCGCTATCGAAACAGAGAAACATCGAATAGACAAACCCATTACCCCGCCAACCACGTCATTCGGAAGTCGCTATCGGGTTTACCCACACAAAACGACATAGATCCTTTTTTCTGTTTTAATTCTATAAATATTATAATATTTTCCGATTTAAATCTATGAATATTATAATTGTCCGCTTTTCAGAATTATTATTCGTCCGGCATTGAACAGTGGTATCAACCTGCATGATGAAAGGTCGGATTTATCAAAGCTAAAATCAGCAGTAATTTATATTAAGGCTAAATCCGTGCTTATAAGAATCCAAAAGCAATGGCAATAAAGCTTGGCCCGTTGATCACCGCATGAATGATCACCCCGTGCCAGCTATTTTTGCGGCGCTGCGCCACATAGGGCAAAATAAATAAAACGGGCAGCATCGTGACCAGAAGCTGCCAGCCGAAAGCGATATGAAAAACCGTCCACATCATTCCGTTGACCAGCCAGGCGTTTTTACCGAAAACCGGTTCCTGCTTTGGCAGAATCACGCCGCGCCACAGAATTTCTTCACCCATGATATTCAAAATCCAGTAAGGCAGCCAGAGCAATAAAATCCAGTAGCGGTCCGCGGTCAACGGTTCAAAGGACATGAAAGGCGGCTGATGATCCACTTTGCCGGCAATGGCTTCCACGAGCTGCATGATGGCAAAACTCAGTCCGCCGATTACGATAATCGCCGCCAGACTCCATCCCCAGTCGGCGGGCGTCATTTTTCCGAAGCGCAGCCGCTCCCGCCAGGTATTCTTATCCAGCTTATGGCCTTCTCTTTTCAACACAAAAATGGCAAAAAGCAACAACGGCAGAAACAGGCCCAAACCGGCCACCAGAAGCCAGAATACCACCGGTTCAATGCCCGTCTGCCGGCTCAAAAAGGGAATAAGATAATGCGTCTCGAGAAACAGAACAATTGCCGCAGTCCCAAATACCAATAATGATTTCCGGAAACCGAACGATGCATTTTCAGTTTTCATGTTTTAAACGCCCCGCCCCTTGTTCTCCTCCCCACCTGCCTGCCGTCAGGCACGGCGCGTGGGGGAGGGGCTCCTTATTTCTAATACCCGCCGTTCCCTTCGGAAAAATTGCTCAGCAGAATACAAATCCGGTCCTGCAGCCTGCTCACATAAGCGGTGGGGACCGTATAGTGATTCACCATGGTCACAAATATCCAGGGATTGCCGTCCAGATCGTGCACGTAACCGGACAGACTGCGCACATGGCGCACATAACCGGTTTTAGCGTGCACATTGCCTTCGGCTTTGGTCCCCTTCATTCTGCCTTTGATGGTGCCGTCGACGCCGGCGATGGGCAGTGAATTGTAGAAAATGTCAAAATTTTTATGATGATACATATAGCGCAGCAGCGCTGCCGTTGACAACGGCGCCACCAGATTTTTACGCGATAAACCGGAACCATCGACCATTACAAACTCGGCAGGCGCCACGCCGATGGAATGCAGCCACGCACTGACAACCTTGCTGCCCAGATCGGCTGAACCGCGTTCCTCAAACTCCGCACCCAGCGTCATCAGCATCTGTTCGGCATAGAGATTGTGACTGGGTTTATTGATTACCCTGATGATTTCCTGCAGCGGCGGCGATAAATGACTGAAAACCAGACCTGAGTCCGCCTCCGCCTGTCCGCGTTTTTTGATCGCTCTGATTGTGCCGGCCACTTCGATCCCTTTTTCCTGCAATACATTTCTGAGTACGGTAAGGAAATAGAGCGCCGGTTTTTCCACGGTTATACTTTCGGTTTCCTTATCGGTATCTCTGGACATCGTGCCCCAGATTTCAATTACATTGGTGCCCTGCAGGCGGCTGATACGCAGGCGATCCGAAGAATCGGCGGGAACGGTAAGCGCCCGGTTCTGGATTTCCACATAATCCGTTCGCGGCGAAACGGAAACCGTAACCGGATCGCCGGGATTTTGTCCGGGCCGGATTGTCAGATCAACGCAGTTATCATTGAAGCACAGGGCGCCCGTTTGTGCCGAATACCAGTAGGGCTGATCATCCCAGCCCCAGCCCTCGCCCAGGGGCGGACCGCTGAAGGCGCTGATGTCGCCAATCAGATCACCCTCAATCCGATCGATACCATGTTTTTTGAGTGAATCGGCCCAGTCTTCAAAATAGGCCAGCAGATTTTCATCACGGAAACGACCCGATATGGTTGGATCGCCCGCACCTTTTATGATTAAATCGCCATTCAGCGTGTTATCCGTCATCTTACCCAAATATTTAAAATCCGTTTTATAGCGGAATTCCGGCCCCAGCTTTACCAGTCCGGCGGCGGAGGTAAATAATTTCATGTTGGAAGCCGGCATAAATATTTTGTGTTCGTTTTGGCTGTAGAGCACGGAACCGTCTTTCAGGGATTCGATATGAATACCAACCAGGCCGTTAGCCAGATTGGGATCGTTCACCAGTGTGCTTATCTGTGATTTCAATTGCTTCCGGTTTGAAGTCGGAACTTTCACCTCGCTTACCGTGTGACAACTTAATATTAAGGAAGCTGAAATGATCCCTGAAAAAATCAGTTTGAACAGTTTAGCCATGATTTATCTCTCCGCTGTTTATGGATTCGTTCAGTTGTGTTAATACGATCTTATGTTGCGAAAACCGAAACAAAATTTTTTAATTCTACCCGTCGATTTTCGTAACAAAAAAACAATTTATAAAAGATTGTCAAATGTTCAAATAAAAAGAATATCTGATGGATTACAGGCCTGATAAACGCACTTATTGCAACGCCTGGGAAATTAATATGTCTGTCCCGAGGTAGACAAAATTTTTACAGAAAAATGAATAAAAAATTGTTTTCCGTCCCGTCAGGGACGCCATATAAATCACTCCGCTTATTTGGATAACCATCTACATTTTAATGATTATTTTATTTATTAGATTCGCGATCGTCCAAATAAAAAACCGTCAACAATTTCTATCAGAACCGGCAAAGATGCGGAAAACTATGTTAACTTGATTTTAATGGAAATATTTTAATGTGTAGATATTGAGGTTAACAAAAAGGGACGAATTTAAATTCGTCCCTTTATTTTTTTTGGATCAGACAGCTTCCTTCAATCCTTTGCCTGCCTTGAAGGTAGGAACGGTTCTTGCGGGAATATCGATCACAGCGCCGGTCTGCGGATTGCGGCCTTTGCGCGCATCTCTCTTTGAAACGCCAAATGTTCCAAAACCAACGACAGTAACGCTTTCACCTTTGGCAAGACTTCCTTTAACGACTTTGACAAAAGCATTTAATGCTTCATCGGCATCTTTTTTAGAAATATCAGCATGTTCTGCCATCTGGGCAATCAGTTCTTGTTTAGTCATAACGTATGGTCCTCCTTTAATTAACCCTTGAGAAAGTTAGGTCATATATTTTAGTTAATTATACTTTTCAGAAGCGCGTCCTTAATTTCAGCACTCATAAAGGTAAAAGCAAGTAAAAATGCGGTTATTCCGCAAAATAATTGGATTTTTTAGCCATTTAGCTTCTCAGGTATTATCATCCAGCCAACCAGATACACAATGAGCATGGGAAAGACCGCGGTCGCCAGTCCGATAAACACGGTGATCAGTCGAATAATCGTAGGATCGATATCCAGCATCTCACCGATTCCGGCGCAGACACCGGCTATTTTTTTGTCATCTTTTGATAAATACAGTCGTTTCATTGCTTCCTCCCGAATTAGTTGAACAGACGATCATAATGATATGCCTGTCATAAACAATTGCATATTAATTCATAATCTGCAAAGACGCAAATCCGGGTGGAATTGATGCAATAAAATCCGGCCACTACATGCTCGGGGTCGGGGTCGCTATCGGGATCAATATCGGACAAAACAAAATCGAACACGATACCGATTCCGACG
>CAYXRA010000298.1:0-3918 GCA_964467525.1 uncultured Calditrichaceae bacterium | reverse complement strand
GGAAACAAAAGAGCCGCCGTGCATTTGTCACTATGGTTTTGGATTAACCTGCCGGAAGCACGACGGCTCTGTTTTATTTGTGCCTTATTTTTTTCAGCAATTTTTTATTTTTAAAACAGGTGAGCAGCGTTTCGGTTTTTGGATCGCAAACCAGAACAAGGCCTTCCCACCGCTCGGGGTGCTTTGGCGGGTTGACCTCTGAAAGGCGCTTCACAGCGTGTTTCTTAAAAAAATAGCTGAAGTTTTCTGGGCAACAATAGCTTCCCCGAATGCGCATGCGGCGGCTTCATGGCGGGCATAGTAGTGCCACACTAACACATGCGCTGCCCGGTTTGTAAATATTTGCCTGAACTGAAATACTGTCTCAACTATATCGGCTTCAAAATTATCTTGTCAGGATGCTGTAATAATTGAGAGAAAATATAAGGCGGCCTAAACGGGATAAATAAAATAATTGGCCAGATATTGGCCAGACATTATTTCTGTCTGGGCAGACGAATACGGTAGGTGGGAATGCGTTTTCGTTGTTTTGATTCTATTTTCAGGAAATCACGCACCACAACACAATCGAGGTTTTCATCGAAAAGACGATTGATTCGTGAGCGGCTGTCGGTTAAATCCTTTGTACTGAAGAGGGGCATATCACCCACGCCGGGGCGAATTTGCTCATAAATTTGTTGAATTGCCTCAGCATGGCGGGCGGTTTCCGTATTGACTATTTCGCGTTTATCAAGCATGTAACTGTAAAAGGCCAGATCCAGTGGTTTAAAAGCAATTTTCCAGATATAATTCCGCCACTGAATTTCTAACAGGCAATCATCGATATTGATGGATACCTGCGGTATAAAACTCTGATCGAGGGCATCCTGGGTATACCTGACCATATCCGCATAACTGAGTGGCGAAATGCTCCCCATAAATGCGATATGTTCACGCAGACGGATAAAGGGAATCTCGGCATTGGTTATTTTGATCTTGTCGGATGGAATTTCCAGCGGATTACCCTGCTGATCCTTTAGTTGCAGTACGCCGTCCGATTGGGGTGGTGGATAAAAAAACTGCGTATTGGACTCCAGCGCTCCGGGTTCGATCAATACATGGAACAGTTTATCCTGCTTGCGGGCGTGAAACTGCATGGCATAGGCCAGATAAGCAGACATGGTTTTGCGGCCGCCGGCAATGGTGGCGTAAATGGTGTTTTCAGCATCATTACACAAACGGGCGATTTGATCGTTGATAAAAGTGGCGGCATTTTGATTATTCTGTTCCGTCCGAATATCATACAATTCCTGCCCCTGCCCATCCAATATGGTTTCAATGGAAACAGAAATCGTATGGGGCATCATTTGATAATCTTTACAAAAGGTGTAAAAAGCCCCTTTTACCGGATTGAGCAGCATCTGCTCGCATTTTTCACGGCCGTGTTTAGTCGTCAGGATAACGATTGAATCTATGCTGACTTTTCGCTGTATCATTAAATCATAAAGCGATTCCGTAATTATTTGCGGTGTGGAACCCGCCACAGCAATCATTATGTTTTTCATTTTGACCTGCCTGAATAATTAACATCTTCAGAAAAGCAGCTTTCTCGGATCGAGATTCTTTTCCACATATTTTTTTTTATCCCGGTCGTATTGCAGCCAAACGGGATGCCGGGACAAGGTTTGCTGCAAAACATTATAAACAACCTGAGCCATGTAGGGCAGCCCTCCGGGGATAAGATAAAATGACATATTATGATTTTTCCGGGCTAATTCGTGCGCCTTTTCAGCCAGTTCCTTTTCAGCATGCAACGCAACATTTCCGGTCGTCAGTACTTTGTAATTGATATTTCTGCCGTATTGTTTTCTAAGCTTCGGCAAAATCGGATGCATCCCCTCATTAATAATGACAAATAACACATTCTGGTGATTGTTCTCAAGATAACTTTTAATTATGGTAATTTTTTCATCGGGCAACGGCAATTTTTCACACATGGACCCGAATAGATGTTCAGCGGTTTTAATATGCTGAGCTAACTCTGATTTTAAAGATTCAAATTTAGTCAGGTCAGAATCTTTGTTTTTTTCTTTTTTTTGCGAACCGGTTCGTCTTTGGCGGATATGACCGGCGTTGTTGCGCATATCACGAATCAGGCCCCATTCCTGAAAGAACGTATCGACTAATTGTTTATCAAATACTGTGGTAAGCAGTTTATAGATTTCAGCGGCTTTTCTGCTGTCCGGTTCGGATAACGGCGTTTTGTCGGAGTCGGAAGCTTGCTGCCAGTACACCCTGTTGATAATAAACCGCTCTACCTTCATACGCTCGTTGTTCTTTTTTAGCTGCAGCATCTTCATCATAAAAGTGATGAAAGTTTCTCTCAGTATGATTACCGCCCTGGAATAGGCTCCGTCCTCAAAATTACGGCGCGTCGCCCCAAGCTGCATTTTCAGATCATCAACCTCAGAGAATAAACTGACAAAATTAAGTAAATAGGGATGTATCAGGGCAAAAACGGGAAAGCGGTTACGCACCTGTCTGCGGAAATCTTTGGCACGGTAAACTTTTTGAAATTCTGACGCCTTTTCCGGCAGATCGGCTACATAATTAAAAGCGTAAGCATCGATGAATTCCTGAAAATTACGGGCCACGCCACCAAACTGATCGCCGCTGATATGCTTAATCTTTTCAAAAAGAATTCTCGCCGAACCGCCCTCAACAAACATCTGCGCCCCTTTCATCCACTGCAGAAGATCCACCAGGCCGGTCATATCCAGTATGCGCGGCGGATCGGCTTTATCCATACCGTAATATACGCCTTTTAGCGTAATATCGGGATTCATTTCATTTAAAAAATATGCGGCCAGAAAGATAAGCATTGGCTGTATGCGGTAACCAAAAGTTAAGTCTACGTACAAGGCAACCGGGCTGTTTTTTAGCGACGGATGATCGGTAATTCGCCGGAAATCATTCCAGAATGTATCACGACTGTGCAGTTCGCTTATCGGAAGCAGTTCATGTTTTTCCACAAAATTGTACTGTTTCAGCGCCTCCTGCAGTTGCTCAAAATGTTTGCAGGCGGGATCGAAGGACTTTTCGGTACCGAGGATCAGAATGAAGTCCACTTCATTTTCGACGGCGGTAAGCATGAAAGGCAGCGCACCGGCAATGTGCCGGTCATTGATTTGCCATTGCATCGGTGTATAACCGGTTGTCTTATTGGGCGCACCGATGGCGGTGATTAAAATTTTCTTTGTAGTTTCAGACATAAATAAGATTGCTCCGGAATATTCTTAGTACACATTGCCTGATTTTTTAAGCTGTCCTGCAATAACTTAATATTGTTTTTGCATTAGTGAAAATCAAAATATACCAAAAATACTAAAATGCATATTGCTAAAACTTGAATACCTGGGTAATAAATGTTACCTGTTATCAAAGTGATTTCATAAAAAAACCAGAATTAGCTTTTCTGCAGGAACCTGATCTTTACTTCTTTTTAAAAGCGAGGATTTAACTAATTCTTTTAATGCCTCTTTTAAACTTATAGTGAAACCTTAGTAGAAAACGCTTACACATATTCTGTACTTTTTCACCTTATTGAATTAGCCACACCAAAATTCTATTTGTTTAATAATGATTTTTTAAGACCTTTTAAAATTACTGCTGTGACTTCAATTAACTATTCTTTTATAAAATTAGATTTAAATAAGGTAATAAGGGTAATTAATTGTAGTTGGATTTTTTTCTACTACTAAGGTTTTTGCATAGCCATCATTATTTAGCAGCAATCAATATCCCTTTAATCTCGAAATATTCTCACCGGCAGGAATGCGCACGCAAAGGCGCAAAGACACTAATAAGGGTCTCAATTCCTCCTATCTCCGGTTAATTCAAAGTCTCTTGAACGCAGTGAAATCCCGGCTTAGAGAACGT
>CAYXRA010000297.1:2633-3945 GCA_964467525.1 uncultured Calditrichaceae bacterium | reverse complement strand
TGTTACCTGTGACTTTGTTACCTGTGACCTTGTCATTAGTGGCTATGCTTTTTTTCTAATATCCTCAAACATCCGTCAAAGGCGTTCCGCGCAGGCGGAAGAAATTCCTGAACATATCGCCGCTTTTTTATATTGCTGCGTATGATGTATAATACCCCAAAAATCGACATAGACCCAAATTATTATTATGATAACAGACAGATCACATTTTAATTCAATTGCAAATATAACAATTGTAGCCTCGCAAAAATTTTATTCAAGCGCAACTGAATAATACCTTGCTGGTCGAAAATTTGAAATGTTTCAATAAAAGAATTCCCGCTTGGATCTGCTTATCAAAGAGAAGGACAGGCGGGAATTGTTTCAATTGAAATCAGTGTTGTTATTCGCCTATTTTCATGTTTTCTATTCCGGCGGATCGGGCGGCAGGGGCAGACCGGTTTCCTCTTCCGGTTCCGGTTTGAGACTCTGCACCAGAACAGCCGCTGCTGCGCCCAGAATCACCGCGCCGCCGCCCACATACCACCAGGTATAGCTTTTGTACGTGCCGGCTACTTTCCGGGCCAGTACATCCACGGTTTTGAGCAGGCCCTCACGCGCCCCGCTGTATTTCTCGGTCTGACTCTTTTCGATTTTGCCGCTTTTTACATCGATCAGTTTAGCGGTAATGGTATAGGTCCGGCCAATTTTCCCTATATCGCCGATAATGATTTTCTCCGATGCGAGCAGCTTGCCGGCCTGCACGGCGCATTCCGCTGAGGTACAGGCCTGGTTAAATTCGTTCTCTTTGAAAATTTCCACCATTTCTGAGCGCGATACCAGGTCGAATACGGCGGTTTTATCCACACTGCTGTTGAAGCTGTGCGATAGGGTCAGCGCCTCCTGATTGGAAACGCCGGCGATCACGCGGAAGTTTAATACCGCCACTCTGGTCCTGGGCGCACTCCATAGCCCGCCGCACAGAAAAATAAGCAGGATAATGGCAATGCAGGTTTGATATTTTTTCATAATTATCTCCGGATTCATTTCAGAAAAAATTTGATACGCCGATCATTTCAACAGGATCATTTTTCTGGTTTTGCTGAATAAACGATTTTTTCCTTCCAGGCTCCTGGCGACCATGTGATAAAAATAGACACCGTTGGCCACTTTTTGATTGAGCTGATTAATCGCATCCCATTGCGCGTTGTAATAACCGCCGTCCAGATCCTTGTCGACCAAAGTTTTTACCCTTTGTCCCAGTACATTGTAAATAAGGATCGTAACCCGGGAACGGACCGGCAGTCCGTAATTTATTGTGGTTACCGGATTG
>CAYXRA010000297.1:0-2533 GCA_964467525.1 uncultured Calditrichaceae bacterium | reverse complement strand
AACGGATTGGGATAGTTTTGGCTGATTTCATAATCATCCGGCATTAAATTGATACCGAGTTTATTTTCACTGATGAAAGACTGCGCCCCGACAATGATCCGGAAATGTCTGGTAATGACGCTGCCGTCGCCGTTGCCGACCGACAGGTAATTATTTTCCCTCAGATCATGAGCGGTTCGTGTGTCTTTATCGATCAGCAGAATATCGAAGCGTTTCGGGATATCATCGAGCTCCGTAAATTCCAGTTCGCTGTTATCTGCGCCGGAATTGGTGAGCAGTTCAAAATCCCAGTAGTCGCCGTCTCCACTGATCGGACGGAAATCGAAGCCGTAATTATCGGCGCGGCTGTCCCAGTCGGGATGCGGGAAATACAGTTTCAGATATGCGCCGGGCTGCTTCGGCGATTCCACCAGATCGGCGGGATCGTAATCCGGCAGGGCTGCCTGCAGCATGCCGATCAAATTGTAGAAATCTTCCACCCTGCCGCTGCGGGCTTTGATGCGCATCTGCCATTCGCCCTGTTTTGCGGCGATCACATCATATTTAGGCACGGAGGCCGAAACGCTGCTTTCCAGCGGAGGAATGGTGATGGTTTCGGGATTGTTGCTGCTGTTCTTCACAAAATAGCCTTCCCAGGGCTGCAGGTTCACAGCCGGGGTATAGTCACTGCCCGAGTAACTGTAAATCACACCGACATTGGCCGATTTCGTGACATCATCCCATGACACATCAAAACTGAAGGGCGCGCCGATCTGATTCCATTCCGGCTGCAGGTCGATGTTAAATCCCTGGTTAACGGGCAGGGAATTGCCGCTGCCGCTCTGCAGCTTACCGACAACAGTGGTTATGAACCAGAAGCCGCGGCCCGGTGCAAAACTCTGGAAGCCGCTTTCGGAATGTTCCACATATTTGCCGCTCTGCCAGCGGAACAGACGCCATTGTTCTATATTGGCCGCACCGAATGCCGAAAGGATCGTCTCCGTGCCCGCGCCGTTGACGGCCAGCGGTACCGAGATCATCCGGTAATAGGTTTGATCGGAACCGGCGGGCTGATCCTGGGTTTTGGTGATGCCGGAAGGCACGGCGATGACCACAGTATAAGGCGCACTTTGCGGATTATTCGCCGGGGCGGTAGTGATGTCTTCTCCGTCGCAGGCTTTCAGATAATAACTGAGCCCGCGACTGGTTACTCTGTTTGCCGGTATTGTTCCCGAATAATAACTGCCGCCGATGTTGGCCATGGCCACGGAATCGTAGCTCAACTTTCCGCCCTGGCGGAAGAATAACCGGCAAAAGCCGCTGCTGCCGATGGGCGAGGTCACTTCCATGCTAATATCAATGGCCGTGCCTGCTTCCACGCTGGAACCGGCAGAGGCCGGTTCATGAACAATAGACAATCTGGTGCCCTTGCCGCGCAGGGACAGGGAAGCGTCTTCGGTGTTGCTTTTTACCGTAAGCGTGGTTTGATACTGCACGGCAGCCGCCGGCTGGAAAAGCACGCTGATATCGCGGTCGTCGCCGGGCACCAGCGTAAATGCCGTTGCCGAAGTGACTGAAAAGGCGTTATCGTTGATATTAATATTATTTACCAAAAGGTCAGCATTACCCTGATTAGACAGGTTAAAATCGAGCTGTTTCTGTTTACCCACTTTAAGCTCGCCGAAATTCAGGGTGCTGACGCCCATTACGATGTTGGGCGTCGGCCCGGCCACGCCTTTGCCCAGCAGGTGCACGCGTTCGGTGGGATGGTTGGTGGCGTCGCTGCTGATAGTCAGGGCGCCTGAAAAACTGGTTACGGCATTAGGATTAAAATTGACAATCAGATTCCCCGAGCCGCCCGGTTCGATTTCCAGCGGATTTTCATCTGAGGGCGGATTGTCCACATTAAATATCGCCGGACTGGATGAAGTTACCGAAGTGATATGCAGATAGGCGTTGCCGTCATTATTAATCGTTAAATTCCGGTGTGTGGATGAATCCCTGGTAACCAGACCGAAGTCAAGCGTATCCTGTCCGATTGCGATAAGTCGCGTGGGCGGGCCGGGCGTACCTTCGCCGCTCATGGCGATGGTTTTGCTGCCGTTTGCCGGATCGTTGCTGTAAATTGTCAGGTTGCCTTCGTACTGCGTGAACTGGGTCGGTGTAAACGTCACGGTTACATCTCTGGGTGTGCCCAGGGCAACGCTGACCGGAAATGACATCGGATCGGTAACGGTAAACACGCTGTTGCCCGACTGAATATTGGTAATTTCCAGATTCTGCGAACCGAGATTGTTGATCTGAAAAATGAGCACCGAATCCTCATCAACCGGAACGGCGTTGAAGGCCAGTTCTTCAACGGACAATTTGATCGTCGGGGTGGGATTGATTATCGCTTCGGCGCTCAGGGCAACGGTTTTGGTCACATCATTATTATCGATGGTCAGGGTGGCATTCTTTTGTCCCGCAGGTTCGGCTGCATTGAAGGTCACGGAAACGACAATGCTGTCCGCATCATTGGGGTAGAGCATACCGTCAGTCGGCGTGACTGTGT
>CAYXRA010000296.1:0-4034 GCA_964467525.1 uncultured Calditrichaceae bacterium | reverse complement strand
GGGGGGTTCTATTTAATCATACCTTTGTGTGTTTGCTAAATCATGGATGTTTCATATCATCATGTCCATAATTGTGGACTAATAGTAATTTATTAATTACATAATGACAACTATTATTTACTTTTATATCATTTCAGGGTTTTGCTATACAACTAAACTTTACTTGGATCGGACTGCAACTTAATTTATAAGGACATTTTTATTGAAAATTAAATAGTTTCGGAAGAACGAATAAAATGCGGAAAATCCGTTGGGGTATCATCGGCTGCGGTAATGTGACCGAGAAAAAAAGCGGGCCGGGATTTCAAAAAGCGATCGGGTCCGAACTGGTAGCGGTCATGCGCCGCTCGGCGGAATTAGCCGAGGACTATGCCCGCCGTCATCAGGTACCCAAATGGTACGGCGACGCCGGTCAACTTATTAACGACACCGATGTCGACGCCGTTTACATCGCCACGCCGCCCGACACGCATAAACAGTACACGCTTTTGGCGGCGGCGGCCGGAAAACCGGTCTACGTCGAAAAACCAATGGCCCGTAATTACAGCGAGTGTCTGGGAATGATCGAAGCCTGCGAAAAAGCCGGGGCGCCGTTGTTCGTCGCCTACTATCGACGGGCAATGCCCAGATTTGTAAAAATATTTGATATGATAAAAAAAGGCACTATCGGCGACGTCCGTTTTATCAACGTTACCCTGCAGCAGAAGCCGTTTGAAAGAGATTTAAACGGTGAGCAGCACTGGCGCATTATTCCGGAAATCGCCGGCTGCGGTTATTTCTGCGACCTGGCATCGCATCTTTTCGATCTGCTGCAATATTATTTTGGCGATATCAGGCAGGCCGATGGATTCAGCGCCAACCAGTTAAACCTGTACCAGGCGGAAGATGTTGTCAGTGCGGCCTTTGCATTCAAAAACGGCATTCAGGGCTGCGGTATCTGGAATTTTACCGCCTATGCGGATCTCGACCGCACCGAAATTACCGGTTCAAAAGGCAAACTCACCTTTTCGATATTCGATGGAAGTCAGGTAGTACTGCAAACAAACCGGGGCAGCGAGACTTTTGAACTGCCCTACCCCGACCATGTTCAGCAGCCGCTGATTCAGACCATCGTCGATGAGTTGCTGGGCAACGGCAAATGTCCCAGCACCGGCCGTACGGCGGCTGCGACCAACCGGGTGATGGATCAGATTTTAGCCGGATAAGGGGAACAACGGTTCAACGCCTTCAGTCTGCGCTAAAATCCGGTTGCGTTCAAGCGGCGTCAGTTGCTTAATCTCAGGGGCCAGGTCCATGGCCATGCGGAACAGGTTTTCATCGCCGGGCGGTATTGCTGACGTCACATCCTCGGAAAGCGTGAACGACAGGGCCTGCTTCGCCATTTCCCGGTCATCGACGGGCCGGTACCAGCATTTTTTACAATCGCGTTCCATACCCTGCGGCCAGGGCGAATAGGCCATTGCCTTCAGGGCCAGGCGCGCGGCGCCCTTCTCTTTGGCTTTCTTCATCACAATAGGACCAAAATTGCCCTGGGCATAATTAACAAAATTGACCGGAAACAGCACCGAATCAAACTCAAAACGCTCCAGCAGCATCAGCGCCGCTTTTTCCGAATGGGCGGAAAATCCGATATATTTGATTTTGCCCGCTTTCCTGGCCTTTAAAAAAGTTTCCATTGCCCCATTCGGAGCAAATATCTTTTCCACATCATCGGCACGGGTTACGGCATGCAACTGGTACAGATCGAAATAATCGGTCTTCAGTCGTTTCAACGACGTATCCAGTTCCTGTGCCGCTCCGGCGGCATCGCGCCTTAGTGTTTTGCAGGCTAAAAACGATTTTTTACGAAACGGTTCGAGCGCCGGTCCCAGCTTCTGTTCCGCTTCGCCGTCGCCGTAGGACGGCGCGACATCGAAATAATTGATACCGCGCTCAAAGGATTCACGCACAATGGCATTGGCCTGTGACTGATCCATGCCCACCACCACAATGCCGCCGAATCCGATGACCGATAGTTCGACATCATCTTTGAAAAGGCGTTTGGGCATCGGCCTGACAGATGATTTCCTGTCACCGTTACCGGCAATCAGCCTTTGACTGAACAAGCTAAGCAAAAATGCGCCGAGACTGGTATTAAAAAATTCGCGCCGTTTCATAGAACCCCCTTTTCAGTTAATTTTTATATTTCGGGATAACATTTCATCTTTTTATAATCCCCACCCTGGCGCAAGCCACCTGCCACAGGCACCCCTTTGGGGCCTTTGGGGCAACCATTCCCCGCGCGTGAGTGTGAGAAGAGCCCCTCCCCAATCCCGCCAGGGCGGGACGAAGGGGTGAGGGTTCTGTTTAATCATGCCTTTGTGTGTATGCAAAATCATGAATGCTTCATTCTACAGGATAAACGAAATTTTCACCGATTTTAATCTGTTTAACCCGATCCCCGTCCATTTTAAAAACAACTTTTTCACCGTTGCCGTTTTCACCGGACATCCGGAAGGTATGCGGCGCTATGTAAAAAAGTTGTGTTAAGCTGTTTTCCGGATCATCGCTGGGCGGATAACTGCAACCGTAAAGATAGAGCTTTTCATTTTTAATAATCACATCGGTTTCCCAGTAGGAAGTGTCCATGTATTTTCCGACATATTTTTCCCATTCAGCCTTAAACACGGGCGCTTCCTTTTCGGTTGCCGTCGCTTTGGATATCGGGTCAGCCAATAAATCGAATGTTTTTTTAGCGATTTTATAGGGACTGAAATCTTCGGTGTTGATTAAGACAATAACGCCGATTTTCTCTTCCGGCACGAACAGAATCTGCGAACGGTAACCGGCCACCCAGCCGCCGTGTCCGACAAATACGTGGTCACCCGATTTGCTGATACTGAAACCCAGTCCCCAGCCGCTGGACCAGCCGGGACGCAGCCAGTGCACGCGGTGCATCTCGCGCAGGGTCGAACCACGCAGCACGGGATCATTTTGAGTATTTTCATACCGGAACTGCAGGGCGATGTATTTGGCCAGGTCATCTACACCGGAGGTCAGATTGGCCGCGGCGGTAATGCCTTTCGAATCGGTGAAGGGCGCCACCTCGCGCTCATGCCCCGGGCGGTGACGCAGATATCCGGTGGCCAGTTTTTCCTTATCCGATTCACTGAGTTGAACGCGGGTCGATTTCATTTGCAGCGGCTGCAGAATATAGCGCTTAATATAATTTTCGTAAGGCATGCCGCTAACCTCTGCAACGATTTCGCCGAGCAGGGCCATGGCAAGATTGGAATATTTCCATTTGGTCTGCGGTTCGTAAATCATTTTTTGGTCAGGCAGCGTTTCGATAATCTGTTCCAGGGTGGGGAATTCGTGATCGGTCCAGTAGGGGAAGGCTGCCTCGCGGGGCAAACCCGAAGTATGCGTTAAAATCTGACGAAGGGTCACCGGCGGCGCGTGCTCATATTCGTTTTGAATATCGAACCATTTCAGATACTTTTTGACGGGATCGTCCAGGCGCAACTGTCCGGCATCGCGCAGCTGCATAATAGCAATACTGGTGAAGGTTTTGCTGATCGAGGCAATGCGGAACAAATGCCCGCTATGCATTGCTTCCCCGGACTTCAGATCAGCGACGCCGAAAGGCTGCGCCCAGACCAGATCCTGATCGTAAACCACGCCCACAACCATACCGGGGATATGATAATAGTTCATATTTTCCGTAATCCATTTTTCAAGCAGTTTAATCTGCCCCTGCACTTCATCCGAATTGACAATGTTATCTTTCGTAGAGGCAAACGCCGCAATGGCGAATACAAAAATCAGCAGCAAAAATACACGCTTCATAACCCGATCCTTTCTTAATTACACTTTGAAATTTACTATTCAATCTCTTTAATTCTCAGCTTCCGCATCGCCATGCGCTTTGCTCATAGATTTAATCATCCTGCCGATTTAAGCGCAATGCTTTGTTTCATCTGTTTAAAATCCCCACCCCGCCCTCTCCCCAACCCCTCCCCCGATTTATCGGGGGAGGGGCGAAGGGGTGGGGG
>CAYXRA010000295.1:0-4076 GCA_964467525.1 uncultured Calditrichaceae bacterium | reverse complement strand
TTATTCCACGGGGTAAACCCCGTGAAATACATGAAATTATTGGGATTGTAAGTGGTAATTGAGAATATATTTCACGTAGTCAATTCGCGTTATGAGTTTAATATTCAACAGCCGTAAATCAGAAAAACAGCCCGTAGGCCACGTAACCGGGCGCAATCCGGATCGCCGGCGCCGGAAAGTGGAAACGGTCCAGAATGGCGATAAGTTGTCGCACGAATAAATACCTGCTGCGCACTTTTTTCAGATTATAATCCAGCGACAGATATATTTCCCTTCTCTGCGAGCGGTACGATTCCAGCCCCACGCCGACGGCCAGGTTGATAAAATCCGGCAGCCAGCGTGGTTTATGTTCCGCCAGCAGTCCGGCAGGATTAACCGTGAACCAGAAACTCATATTCTCGTAATCGTGAATTCCGGGATCTTCGGATTTGGGACGCAGAAAATTGTAGCTCATTTTATAATCGAAATTTTGTACGAAAGCACTGTTTTGCTGAAGGACGGGCAAAATACCGCCGGCCAGATTGGCCACAAAATCACCGGCCGAAAATCCCCAGCGTTCAAAGTGGGCATCCCACACTTCCAGTCCGGCCATGATGGATGTGGACATTAGCGCCGCCAGATAGGAGCTTGTTTTGTTGCCGTAACCCGACCAGCGCGACATGAAATAGATGTTCTGGGAAAAGAGGCTGGTGGAATAAATATGTCCGAACTTATCCATTGCCCGGTGACGATTTTCAAACCATTTGAGCCGGCCGCGACTGTCTTTGGCAAAGTGGAACCGCACCTGCCTGTCCTGATAATAGGCCTCGTCCGCGGCGAAATACAGGTAGGTCAGCGTACCGCCCAAAAGCGATCCGGCAAGGGCACTACGCTGCCAGCGCACGGTGCCCGAATCGGGAAATGTGTTGTAAATCTGAAAATCACCGCCAAAGATCAGCGCCGGTAAAAACAGGCAAACCAGTGCGAGACCGATTATCATTAAAGTTTTGTTTGAATTTTTCATCTTGTTAAATCCCGCGCCTTCACTTCCCCTTCCCGCTTTGCAGGCTTTTGCCACAAAGTGGCCACTATGTGGCAGAATGCTTAAAAGTTGGGCTTGCCGAAGGCATCCCTTTTGGAAAAGCCCTGGAATTTTCAGAGTTCGTAATCCCCGAGTTAAAGCTCGGGGCTAGTCAATTCAGATAACTCAATATATAACAAATGTCAATAAACAACCTCGTCGTAAACTTTGCGGTATCAAGTCCGCTCCAAACTACAGACATTGCACATTTCAAATATATGCAATTTCAGTTCCGATTGCATCACCGGAACCGTAATTCCGAAAGCTATCCCCTGCTGTCGGTTATTTCCAGAATTTCCATGTTTTCGATATCACGTCTGAGCAAGCCTTCCACATCCAGTTGCTGTTCGGCCTCGTAAACCGGCTTCAGCTTTCCGTAGATGACCGGATTTTTAGGCATGAAACGGGTACAGGCATCATCGTGGGGCTGCTCGGAAATATCATAGGTATTGATGTTGCGGGCAATGGCGATGATGTCATTTTTATCCATGCCGATCAACGGACGGAGCACGGGCAGGTTCACACCGCGCTCGGTAATCCCCATGTTATCCAGGGTTTGCGAAGCCACCTGCCCCAGCGAATCGCCGGTAACCAGCGCCTTCATTCTGTTCCCGCGCGCCACCATCTCGGCAATGCGCATCATAAAGCGGCGGTACATGATCAGCCGGTAAGCCTGCTGCGACTGAAACAAAATCGCCTTCTGTGTTTCCGCAAAAGGAATTAAGTACAGCCTGGCCTTGTACTGAAACTGATTCAGGGCTTTCACCAACGCAACAACTTTATCCGTTGATTGTTTTGACGTAAAGGGAAAGGAATGAAAATGAATAAAATCGCAGTGGGCGCCGCGGCGCATAATCTGAAAAGCGGCCACCGGTGAATCGAATCCGCCGGAAAGCATCGCCAGCGCCCGGCCGGCCGTACCTACCGGCAGTCCGCTGATCCCCGGCAATTTATCCGAATACAGCAAGGTCTGAGATTTCAGAATTTCGATGTGCAGGGTCAGATCCG
The DNA here is from genome assembly GCA_964467525.1 of uncultured Calditrichaceae bacterium. Taxonomy (GTDB): domain Bacteria; phylum Calditrichota; class Calditrichia; order Calditrichales; family Calditrichaceae; genus CAYXRA01. The sequence goes on along the minus strand of CAYXRA010000295.1, from coordinate 2,008 downwards.
GATTTTTCAGATCGACCTGCTTATCATAAGTCTCAACAATGCGCCTGCCGATTCGGGCATTGACATCGGGCGACTGGATTTTGAAATTTTTGTCCGCCCGTTTTGTGTTGACGGCAAAGGATTCAAAATCCGCATTGTCCAGCATGGGCAGGGCCGCTTTTTCAATCTGATCAATTTCCGAGGGAACGATTTTAATCGGCGCAAAATTGATCACCCCGCAAACTTTGCCCAGCGCTTTCAAAACAGCGGAATCAGGCACATGCTCTCTGAAATGAACCAGCAGCCGCTTGCTCTGCCGTTCAACCCGGAATTTATGATCCGGCAGGGCGCGCATTAAAGCCTGCCTGATATTGCGGATGAGCACGCGTTCGAAAAAATACTGGTTTTTGCCCTTCAAACCGATTTCGCTGTAATGACAAAGGAAACTGTTGCTCATGATAAACTTCTTGCATGTTGAACTGAAAGGGCCAGCGTTTCAATAATGCGTTCCGCATCCTCCGCTTTGAGAAAGCGGCCCAGGGACAAACGCAAGGCGCTCCGGATGCGCTTATCATCATGCTTACAGGCTTTGAGTACCCGTGAAGGACTGAATTTACCCGCCGAACAGGATGAGCCGGTGGATACGGCAATCCCCTGCTGATCGAGCAGCATAGCCAGCAATTCGTTATCGACGCCGGCGAAAGAAAAATTCAAAATATTATACATCCCCTTTTGCGGATCGCTGTTACAAAACACATCCGGAATATGATTGCTGATCTCCCTGTAGAGTTGTTCCTTAAAATCGCGCAGACGCTGATGTTCTGCTTCACCTTCCTGTTGATAGATTTCCACGGCGCGGGCAAGGCCGGCGATCCCGGCCACGTTTAGTGTGGACGAGCGCAGTCCCCCTTCCTGTCCGCCGCCGTGCAGCAACGGTTCGCATTTGACGCCGTTTTTCAGAAAAAGCAGACCGGCGCCCGTCGGACCGTAAATTTTTTGTGCTGAGGCGCTGAGCAGATCGATATGATTTGCCTGAACATCAAGCGGCAGTTTGGCAAATCCCTGTGCCGCATCGCTGTGAAAAAGCACCCCCGCTTCACGGCAGATTTTACCGATTTCACTGATCGGGGCAATCGTTCCGATTTCGTTGTTCACAAAAACCACCGATACCAGAATGGTATCGCTGCGCAGATTTTCCTTAATTTGTTCCGGATCGACATTGCCCAGGCCATCGACCGGGATCCGGGTAACCTCGAATCCCTGCTTTTCCAGATAGCGGGCCGTCTCGTAAACCGAGGCATGCTCCACCGCCGAAATAATGATATGGCGCCCTTTATCAGCATAGGCGGCGGCAATACCCTTCAGGGCCAGATTATTACTCTCCGTGGCCGATCCGGTGAAAACAACATGGCCGTTGCCGGCATTCAGTTCACTGCTAATAAGCGACCGCGCATCTTCAACGGCAGTCTTCATATCGGCGGCAAACTGATGAATACCGCTGGCATTTCCCCAGCGCCCGCTCAGAAACGGTTTCATGGCTGCAAACACGCGCGGATCGACGGGCGTATTGGCGGCATAGTCGAGATAAATTTTATTTTGCTGCATTGGCGTTTAACCCCCACCCCTTACCCTGCCCACGCGTGGGGAGGGGATGGGGTGGGGCCTCTTCCTTTTTTAGTTAACCAGCCTGTTGTGTGTTTGCTGAATCACGGCTGTTTCATCTTATTTTAATTCAGAGCGTGCTAATTAAAGGATTAACAGCACAAAAATCAATTTATTTTCAATTTTTCCCGTTTAATTTTTCAACATTTTTAGCGCTTTGATGATTCCTTTTCTGTCACTTAATGTCATTCCGGAATCCTGCCCCGCGGGATATCCGGAATCCGGTTTCTTAGATTCCTGCTTTTCCCATTGGGACCGCTTTGCGGCGCAGGAATGACAAAAATCTCTTACCCAGATACAAGCACCTGGGAATGCTTTCGATTAAATTTGAGAAATAAAAAAATTAAAACAGATTATTTTTTTCTTG
>CAYXRA010000294.1:0-4126 GCA_964467525.1 uncultured Calditrichaceae bacterium | reverse complement strand
GGTCAAAGAACCAGTGCTGAATGGGGCTCAGCGGTGTTTCACCCGTCACCAGTCCCTGTTCAGCCTGGATGACCGGTCCGCTCGATGCCACGGTTGCCAGTTGCCGGATATTCTGATACTGGAACATCTGCATCGGCGTAATATGTATTCCTTTTTGGCGCGCTTTGGCGATCACCTGAATACTCAGGATGGAGTCGCCGCCCAGCTCAAAGAAATTGTCATTCACCCCCACTTTTTTATGGCCGAGAATTTCCTGAATGATTTCTGCCAGGTCCTTCTCCATATCTGTTTCCGGCGCCACATATTTCGTTTTCATGCTGCTGCGAATGTCGTCCGGAACGGGCAGGGCATGCGTATCAATTTTCCCGCTTGGCGTGTAAGGAATTTCCCGCAGTTCCACGAAAGCGGCCGGCACCATATATTCCGGTAATTTACCCGAAAGAAAGGCCCGCAGGTCTTCCGCGTAGGCCTTTTCCTTTTGTTCGCTTTCTTCCTGCGCTAAATAGTAAGCGATTAACCGCTTGGTTTGTCCTGTATCTTCCCGCGCAACAACAATCGCTGTTTTGATCGCCGGATGTTGATTCAGCAGAGATTCAATCTCGCCGGTTTCTACCCGAAAACCGCGGATTTTAACCTGATGGTCAACTCTTCCTATGAATTCGATATTGCCGTCCGCATTGAAGCAAACCATATCACCGGTTTTATAGAGGCGGGCGCCAGGCTCGGAGCTGAACGGATCCGGAATGAATCGTTCAGCCGTCAGATCGGGCCTGCCGAGATAACCGTATGCCAGAGCTTTGCCGCCGGTATGCAATTCCCCGGGAATCCCCACCGGAACGGGCATCAGGTTTTGGTCAAGAATGTAAGCGGTGGTATTGTCAAGCGGCCGGCCGATGGGCAGATCACGCGGAGTCTGCCATTCCTTATCGGCATCTGTCGCCTCGTAAAAGGCGGAAATAACGGTGGTCTCGGTCGGCCCGTAGGTGTTCAAAAAGCGTATTTTTTTATCCGCCAGTTTATTCCAGGCCAGGAAACCTTCCGGTGAGACTTTATCGCCGCCCAGAATAACGAGCCGCAGAGAATCGGACAGAGACTCCCCGGATTCCTGCATCTCCATGACCAGCTGATGCCAGTAAGCCGTCGGCAGATCAATCACACTCAGTCTTTCTTTCCGAATAAGCTGCAACAAATCGTGACCGGACAGCAGTATTTCCGGCCCGCGCAAGATGAGTGTCGCCCCGCTGTTCAGGGCCGGGAAAATTTCCTCCACCGCGGTATCAAAATTAATGGTCGCGAATTGCAACACCCGGTCAGCAGACGTTAATGCGAACATTTTGGCCGCCGCTATATTGTGATTGACCACCGGGGCATGCGGAACAAGCACCCCCTTGGGCATGCCGGTGGAACCGGATGTATAAATGATGTAGGCGATATCTTCCGGATGCACAGTCACGTTGAATGTGCTGTTCTGCCCTTGTTTTTCGATTTCCTCACGGGACAGGTCTAAAATAATAAGGTTTAATCCTGCCTGCGGAAGATTGTCCTGCAATTTTTTTTGTGTCAGAATGTGTTTTACACCGGCATCTTCGATCATAAAATTCAACCGCTCTTCCGGATAGTTGGGATCGAGCGGCACATAGGCGGCACCGGCTTTTAAAATGGCGTATAATCCCACGATTAAATCGAAGGACCTTTCCATGCAGATACCAACCGCGCTTCCGGATGTGATACCCTGTTTGTGAAGATAATTGGCAAGCAGGGTAGACTGCTTATCCAATTCCTGATAGGTGTGGGATTTACCGGCGTCAATAACGGCGATGGCCTGCGGGGTTTCCTTCGCTTTTTTCTCAAACAGGTGATGGATGCATAAATCGCCGGGCAGGTCGACGGCGGTCTGATTCCATTCCGAGATCAGTTTTTTTTCTTCCGCAGCATCAAGCAGCCGAACGGCCGAAAGGGGTTTTTCGGGGTTTTCGATGATTTGTTCAAGAATTACCAGAAAATGCCGTATCATCCGCTCAATAGAAGATTGCGCGAACAGATCGGTGTTGAATTCAAAACCAGCCTTGATATTTCCCGGATTATCGATCAGCGTCAGCGTAAGATCAAACTGGGATATGTTATTTTCCACTTCCAGGAATTCCAGGTTGATCTCGCTGGCCGGCTGCACGTGCATGGGCGTGTTCTGGAACAGGAACATCACCTGGAAAAGCGGGGAGTGACTCAGGTTACGTTCCGGCTGAATGACGTCAACCAGTTTTTCAAAGGGCACATCCTGATGCGCAAACGCACCCAGGGAGGTTTCCTTCACCCTGTTCAGCAATTCAACAAAACTGGGGTTACCCGACAAATCGCTGCGAATAACCAGCGTATTTACGAAAAATCCGATGATATTTTCAATGGCCGACTGGTTGCGGTTGGCGATCGGACAGCCCACGTTAATGTCATCCTGTCCCGAGTAACGGTAAAGAAGCACATTGAAAGCCGCCAGGGTGGTCATGAACATAGTAGCGGATTGCTGCCTGGTGAAACTGCGCAGCTTATCGGACAGATCGGTATTCAGCTCAAAGGAAACATGCGCTCCGTGATAAGTCTGCACGGCGGGGCGTGGTTTGGCGATCGGCAAATCGAGATGGGTGCTGCTGGAACTGAGCTGCTTTTTCCAAAAAGCAAGCTGTTTATCCAGCACTTCATCTTTCAACCAGTTGCGCTGCCAGGATGCAAAATCGGCGTACTGCAGTTGGTTGTCGGGCAATTTTATGTCAAAACCTTCTGCAAATCCTGAATAGAGCTGGGCTATTTCGCGAATAAAAACCCGCATCGACCAGGCATCGGATATAATATGATGCATGGTCAGAAGCAGAATATATTCCTGGGCGCTGAGCCTGAGTATTGTCGCTCGAAATAGCGGGCCGGATTGCAGGTCGAACGGTTTGCGTGCCTCGTCAAATATTATTTTTTGAACCTTTTCCTGCTGTTTCTCAACACCCATATTTTCAAAACTGATCCGGGGTATTTCTACCGCTATATGTTCGTTAATGTTCTGGTATGCTTTACCCTCAATGGTATGGAAGGTCGTGCGCAGGGTCTCGTGGCGTTTGACCATCACTTCCATACTTTTCTGCAAGGCGGGAATATTGAGGTTGCCGGTAATCCGGTAAGCGCTGGGAATATTGTAAAACGGACTGCCCGGTTCGAGCTGATCCAAAAACCACAGGCGCTGCTGGGCAAATGATAAGGGCAGTTTCTGCTGGCGGGAGACCGGTTCCAGTGGAATGGATTCGATGCCCTCCTGCCGAAGTTGCGCCGACTGAACGCTGGCTGCCAGTTTTTCAACCGTAGGTGATTGAAACAACTCGCGCAGCGGTAATTCGATATTAAAATTATCCTTAATTCGTGAAATAACCTGTGTGGCCAGCAGGGAGTGGCCGCCCAATTCAAAAAAGTTATCCGTAACGCTGATCTTTTTTATGTTAAGTATTTCGCTGAAAATAGTCGCGATAATTTCTTCAGAGGGTATGCGCGGTTCAATGTGCTTTTTGTCCTGTTCGATATTGCTGTATTCAATGTTCAGCAAGGCAGTGCGGTCAATCTTCCCGTTTGGTGTTAACGGAATAAAATCAACGGGTATAAATAATGCCGGAATCATATAGTCCGGCAGTTGTCTTTTTAGAAAATCCCGCAGTTCGGATTGTACGGGTAGTTTATTATTTTCCGGTGTAAGAAAGGCAATGATACGTTTATCAAAGGAACCATCCTCTTTCACCAGAACAACGGATTCTTTGATGGCTGTATGCTTTCCAATGGCTTTCTCAATCTCACTGAGTTCTATTCGGTATCCACGAACTTTAACCTGGTGATCGACCCTTCCTAAAAACTGAATATTTCCATCCGCAAGGTATCGAACCAGATCGCCGCTCCGGTACAGACGGTCACTTGTTCCCTCAGTTCCGTTAAAAGGATTCGGGATAAACTTTTCCGCAGTCAGATCCGGCCGGTTCAGATATCCTCTGGAAAGACCCACCCCGCCAATGAATAACTCTCCGGGAACGCCGACCGGCACGGGATTCAGGTTTGAATCGAGTATATACACCTGAACATTTGTGATTGGTCGCCCTATCACAGG
>CAYXRA010000293.1:0-4141 GCA_964467525.1 uncultured Calditrichaceae bacterium | reverse complement strand
ATGACGCGGGTTCACAGGGGCACAAAAACCCTTTGGCACTACAGATTGATTATTTTGGATCAAAGTTACATACCCCGAATTGTAGGCGGCACAGCAACACCGACCGCCTGAAATACTTTACCACATCGTTATTATCCAGAACAGCCCCTAAAACCATCTGTTTTAAATCCGGCCGGTGATCTTTAGTGTGACCACGCTGCGTTCGTTAATATCGGTACAGAGAATATTCAGATACGATTGGCATAATTCGACCAGACTTGATTCTGACATCGGCATTTTCTCCACCGTTATTGTTTTCTGATGAGCATAGTGAACGGGATAACCTGTTTTGGATATTTTTCAGGAGGTGACTGCACTGAAAAAACGTTCCAGCTTTAAGGCGTCCAGCTTCCCGTGAGTTCTGACGCTGCTGCATAAGTCGATACCAAAAGGCTGCACTTCATTAATGGCACGTTTAACGTTACCCGCATTAATGCCGCCGGCGAGGAAAACTGGTACGGTTACAGATTCGCGTATTTTTCTGCTCAGTTTCCAGTCGTGAATGCGTCCTGTGCCGCCCAGTTCTTTTACGGGAAGCGTGGGATTACCGCTGTCCAGCAGTATAGCATCAACGAGTTCGGATATTTCGACCGCTTTTTCGACGGAATGCGCATCCATCATATGAATCACCTGAACTATTTTAATCGACGGTAATGCTTCTCTTAGTTCCTGATACGAATCCGTTTTAAGTTCATCGACGATTTGAATTGTATTTGTCCGGGTTTTCTGATGATGTTTTATGATGCCCTCCGAGGTAATTTCACTGGTCAGCAGAAAAGTGGCGACAGGCGGCGGTACCGTCCGGGCAATTTCAAAAATCAACTCATCGCTGATGACCCCGGGACCGCCGGGCATTGCACCGACCAATCCGATGGCCGCGGCACCGAAGCTGATTGCCAGTTTAGCTTCATCAATGCTGCCGATGCAGCAGATTTTAATCCTTGGTATTATCATTCAAATGACTCTGCGACTGAGGCCTTCAGTTCTGTTCTGCCGATCTCAGATGCCTGAGCAAGAATCTCAGATAACGGAGACTGGACAGTATCAGCGATAATCCGATGGCCATGTATAAAACCGATAGATACGGTTTCGGCAAAGGTGAATGTCTGAGCAGTACCCCCATGCTGATCATCACCAGAACAATGATATAATTTTTCCAGCGCATGAACGAGAAGAGACATCTTTTATCCTGCATCGGTAATATCCGGTCCAGATTTTTATCCACGATTTTCAGAAAACCGAAATGGTGAATAATCAGTGCCGAAGCAACTCCGGGAATAATGTAAAATAAGGTGTGATCAACCTGTGCTGCGGTTAACCACGACCAGGCGTATGATAATAGCATGATGCCCACGGCAAACCAGACAAAGAAAGACAAAAAAATCAGAACGCTTTTATCAACCGCGGGTTTATATTTATCAATCAACTTTTTTTTCATGATGGTTAATCTGCAATTCCCAATGTCTGCTTCTGATCGTTATCATTCTTTTCATCATCTTCTTTCTTTATACTGTCGCTCAGACTTTTTCGAAAACTCTGGGATATTCGGGCGAATTCAATTAGTCGCTGCCTGACTTTTTCAAAAATGGAATCTTTGGTAAAACTGCCGTCTTTATGGGACAGACCGCATTTTTCACCGGTAAGAATCCGTATACCGTCTTCGACGCGATCCACGGCCCAGATGTGGAATTTATCCTGCTTAACTGCGTCGTAAACTTCTTTATCCAGAAGCAGGTTTTTGATATTTGCTTTGGGTATGATCACGCCCTGTTCGCCGGTTAATTTACGCGATTTGCATACTTTATAAAATCCTTCGATTTTTTCATTGACGCCGCCGATGGCCTGAATATCACCTTTTTGATTGACCGACCCGGTCACTGCGATGGCCTGATTCAGCGGCACACCGGACAGGGAAGACAGCAGTCCGTACAATTCGGCCGATGAGGCGCTGTCACCGTCGATGGTGCCGTAGCTCTGTTCAAATGTGATCGAAGCGGAAAATGCCAGCGGCATGGTTGTGCCGAATTTCTGATAGAAATAATTGGTCAGAATCAAAACGCCTTTATCGTGGGTTTTACCGCTCATCCGCGCTTCCCGTTCGATATTGATAACGCCGCGCGATCCGATAAAGGTATTAATCGAAATGCGCGAAGGCCGCCCGAAAACATGATCGCCCAGATTATAGACAGCCAGGCCGTTAACTTGTCCGACTTCGTGACCCTTGACATCGATATTTATTGTATTTTCCAGAATCGATTCGTGCAGTTTTTCTTCGACAAGATCGTGCCGGTAAATCTGTTCTTCGAGCGCTTTCTTAACATCGGATTCCCGCACTGTTTTGTGTTTTGCCTTTTTGGCCCAGAATGAGGATTCGCGGATTACTTTTACCAGCTCACCAAACTGGACCGACAATTTTTTTTGATGCCGGGCCAGGCGAAAGCCGTAATCGATGAAGGCAGTTACAGCATCCCGGTCAAAATGCAGCAGTTCTTCTTCCTGCGCCACCCGGGCAATGAACTGAATGTATTTTTTAATAGTGGAAGGGGTTTCCTTAACTTCCAGGTCAAAATCGGCGCGCACCTTGAAAATCTTGCGGAATTCTTCATCATAATTAAGCAGCAAACGATAAATGGAGGCCGAACCGATTAAAATTACTTTTACATTCACCGGAACCGATTTGGGACGCAGGGCTGTGGTAGAGGAAAATCCGTAGATTTCATTGATATCTTCAATATGTGCTTCTTTTGACCGCAGGGTTCGCTTCAGCGCTTCATAGGCGTAAGGGTGTTTTAAGAGTAAGGCGCTGTCAATGATAAGATAACCGCCGTTTGCCGCCAATAGCGAACCGGCCTTAATCATCGTATAATCGGTGTAAATATAACCCCGGATTGATTTTTTCTCGATCCTGCCAAACAGATTGTGGTAGGTGGGATTTGTTTCGTATTTGACCGGCGACCCTTTTTGCCTGGAATTATCAATGAGTACATTGATCTGATATTTATTTACTTTGTAGTCCGGATCATCCGCCGGCCGTTTTTTATCATCTTCTTCAGTGGTTCGGATCATATCATGAATATTTTTGATGATATCTTCGGCGGCAGCATGCAGATAATTCTTAAAAGATTCATTCTTTCTATAGCGTTCGAGGATGGGTTGAAAATAGCTTTCAACCACATAACGGGCGATATCTTCATTAAGCTGGTTTAGCGCTTCATGCAGGGTTCGGTCAAGTTGCTGTACCTGGCGCATCACTTCCTGTATGCGTTTTTGAAAATCGCTGATATTGGCATTAATGCGTTCCTGTTCTTCAGGAGGCAGCGTCTGAAAAATTTTGTTGTCGATTTGCTTACCCTCTATAAGCGGAATGGTGGCAAATCCCATGCTGGTACTTTTAATCTGAATATCACGGTCCAGCGCCTTTTTTTCAATCTCTGTAAATAAATGCTGTTTTTGAGCCTGAATTTCATCAATAAGTTCATTTTTTTTGTTGATATATGTTTTGGATTCAAACGTCTTCTGCAGCTCATCCGTCAACTGCTGCATCAGCGTGCGCATCGCTGATTTGCATTTATTGGCCTCGCCGGCAGCCATTTGTATAGCCAGTGGCTCATCCGGATTCTCAAAGTCGTAGACATATATCCAGTCGGGAGGGCGGGGCAGGGCCTTTGCTTTTTTATTTACGAGATCGTGAACAATGGTGGTTTTACCGGTACCGTAACGCCCGGATACAAAAATATTGTAGCCGGAATCGCCGATATCCAGAGCAAAATTGATCGACGAAACCGCCCGTTCCTGTCCGATAACCGTTGACAGTATATCAATTTCTGCAGTTGTATTGAATTTATAGCGACCGAGGTTAACAGTTTTTCTTAATTGTTCCGCGGGGACAATGCATTTTTTAAGCATATAAACCTCTGGTTTCGATAGAAACGATTGATTAGGTAAAATAATTAACCAAACACTAATTTACAAACAATAAAATTAAATCCGGGCAGAGCGAATGTTTTCATATTAGGGGTCTATGTCGTTTTGTGTGGGTAAACCCGGGAGCGACTTCCGAATGCTGTGGTTGGCGGGGTAATGGGTTTGTCTATTCGATGTT
>CAYXRA010000292.1:0-4173 GCA_964467525.1 uncultured Calditrichaceae bacterium | reverse complement strand
TCGGTTTAAAAAGAATTTAATAAATGTTCAGCCAAACGCCAACCTGTTAAACAAAATCGCTATAATTGATGATTTAATTTGCCTTTTCCCCTGATTTTTACAAAAACCATAAATCCATAGCTTGCGCCTTAATGGCATGATGCATATCTTGATTTCTATTTTAAGGAGAACAATATGATCACTATCCTGCACGGTTACCTGCTGGAAGGCTCGGGAAGCAATCTGTGGACGCGTTCCATCATTCAGTCCCTTTGCAATAACGGTGAAACGGTTCATCTGATGTGTCAGGAAAATCATCCGCAAATTTATGATTTTATTTCCGAGGCCATTCTTTATTTGCGCGACGGCAGCCGGGAAATTATGCTCAAACGCGATACAACCTATCCCGGAAAATGCATCATGCATAAACCACAATTAGGCGAGACCCTGCCGGTTTATGTGCCCGATAAATATGAAGAATTCTCCGACGTGCAGCCGATGGTCAATCTCGATGACGATCAGATTGAAGCCTATTTACGAATCAATACGGCAGCGCTCAAAAAAATTGTAAAAAAATACCAAATCGAAGTGCTTCATGCCAACCACGCCGTGCTGATGTCCGTGGTTGCCCGCCGTGTTGCCGCGGAGTTGCACCTGCCCTACGCCATTATGCCCCATGGCAGCGCCATCGAATATGCGGTCAAAAAAGATAAACGCTTTTACCGTTTTGCTGAAGAGGCATTTGACGAAGCGCGGCGTATTTATGTCATCGGCAAGGAAATCCGCCAGCGGGTTGCGCACTTATTTCCTGCTTTGCCGGATATCGAATCCAAAATGGTCGGGCTGAATCTGGGGGTCAACACATCGTTGTTTAAACCATTAAAAAAGGAAAACAGAAATAAACATATCACTCAGATAAATCCCCTGCTGAAAGGATACCCGCGTGGAAAGACTGCCGTTCAGACCAATTCGCTGCGCGCGTCAATGACCGCCGATATTGCAAAAGAAAAACTGCTCAAGGCATCCGCGGATGCTGCCCGCTATAATGCCAAGCTGCCGGATGCAAACGTCGAAGAAAAGCTGCAGTCCGTCGATTGGAAAAATGAAAAGATCATCCTGTTTGTGGGAAGATTGATCGCCAACAAAGGACTGCACTCGATAATCGGCGCCCTGCCCCGGATACTGGCATCCGAGCCTGATACGCGGCTGATTGTGGTGGGACACGGACCGCAGCGCGAGCCGCTGGAGGCCTTGATTTGGGCCATGGAACAGGGTCACGCCGATCTGGCCGTACGGATTGCGGAATGGGGCCGAGGTTTGGAAGGAAGTGGCAATCAACCTTTGGATGAATTGCTCTGCTATTTCGACGAACTCAGGAAAGAAAACGCACTCGACGCCTATTTTGAAGATGCCCGGAATTATCTCTCCGGGGACCGGGTGCTGTTTACCGGCTACCTGCGCCACCGTGAATTATGTTACCTGTTTCCGGCTTGCGATGTGGCGATCTTTCCGTCCGTGGTTGCCGAAGCCGGTCCGCTGGTTTTTCTTGAGGCGATGGCCTCGGGTTGTTTTCCCATCGGCACCTATTTCGCCGGCATGGCCGCCAGTATCGATTCCGTTGCGGAAGCATTGCCCCCGGAAATTACGGAACTGATGAAAATCAGTCACCGTCCGCAGCATACCATTGCCGACCTCATTACAAGAGTGAAACCGGCGCTGCACGTTGATGATATTTACAGGAAAAAATTGCGCGCGGTAGCCATCAAAAAATATGACTGGAACAATATCAGTAAAAAATTAGCCGCTGACTTACATCAGCTCAAATAACAATTGATAACATATTTTGATGAAAGCGGTCGTTCAAATGTTAAATTATCATAAATATATTCGAAATCCTGTCAGCCTTTGTATTTTTTCGGCTCTTTTAATAAGCGCCTGCAATCCGGCGGCAAAAATCGGTGAAGACGTCAGGACAGGAAAACTGACTGACGGTGTGTATGAGGGCAGTTTTAGACGCTTCCCCAATGCGGCAAAGGTGAAAGTAACCATCCGGGAACAGAAAATCGCACAAATTGAAATTCTAAATCATGCTGCCTGGAGAGGTAAAAAAGCAGAAGACCCTGTTACCAAAGCCATTATTGAAAAACAATCGACCAATGTGGATGCCGTTTCCGGTGCGACCAACAGCAGTCATGTGATTATGAACGCCGTCCGGAAAGCGATTGAAAAATCGTTGCAGGCCAAAACAAAAAATTAAGCTGTTACTGTACCGATTCAGCAATCATTTTCTGCGGAGTTAAATATTCCTGCCTGTCTCTGCATCCTCTTCTGCGAATTCCGGTTTGGTTGCCTCAAGTTCTTTAATCCACTCTTCGATGCTGTTAATCACCCACAACGGATCATCCAACGGCAGGTCGTGTCCCGCCTCCGGATGCATTTTTAAAGGTACGTTCCAGTTTTTTGAAATCTGCACCGAGCAGTTGGGGTGCACCAGGCGGTCCTTGGCGCTGCCCAGCACCAGTACCGGAATTTTCGGTATCTCTCCCTGTATTTTATAGCTTGAGGCGGCGAAGAGCTGGTTTAAGGCATTACTAAGCTTTACCGGGCGTTCCTTTCCATATTCAACCCACTTTTTTACGATATAATCTTTATCCTTTATCAAGTTCGTTGTCATATTCACGATAGCTGTTTCGCGGGTTATAGGCTTGCGTTTGATCAAAATATTTTTGATAATGTTTAAATAGTTGTCCGGCTTTAAGCGCTGATAAAAGGGATTGAAATTACTGATGCTGGAGTTAATGAGCACCGCTTTATTAATTTCTTCCGGCTGCTGCTGAAACCATTCCATGACCAGCATCGCGCCCATGGATATGGCAATAATATTGAAAGGCGGATCAATCTGCAATTCATTAATCCGGCTGCGAAAAGCAGACAGAATACCGCTAATCGTGCGCGGCGTCTTCTGTTCGTTCAATTTTCCGGTGCCGGGGATATCAAGGGTATGAATTTCCGCATCAGGGAAATGGGCCTTGAAAAGTTCAGGAAAATCGCCCCAGTGCCGGGATTCGCGGATCAGTCCGCGGATGAGTATCCAGCGCTCGTCTTTTCGCGCGACCGCGGACCCATCTTTGCTATACCACTCGCGCAGCGCTGCCTGCTGAATATTGCTGATGTTGCTGTACGCGGAAAGCCAGTTTTTATAATTTCTGGTTGCACGAATAAGAAATTCCATCAGCAACTGATGCTTGCGCAACGTTTCCAGCTTGCGTCCGGCGGTAACCGGATTAAAATAGCCGTCGAATTTCAGGGCCTGGCTCAGGTTCTTTTTTACCCAGAACAATGAGCCCAATTCCAGAGTCAGGGGAATAAATATGCCTTTTTCCCTGCTCAGCGATTTCTGAAACAGAAAATCCCACAGATCGCCCTTTGTCATATAATTTTTGGACTGCGGTTCAATCGTATAATAATTATGATTTGGATATGTTTTCTCGAACAGCGATTTTAAGGCATAAATTTCCGGTAAATGTTTAAAGGGATTTTTCGTGTTGGCATGCAGGAACCAGAGCCTGTCCTTTTGCCCATATCCGGAATGACAATCAAGCGCAATGCTGAGCGGGCGGTTCAGTAGATTTTTGGTAACCACATCGACCAGAAAGCGGGCTTCATTTTCCATTTTCTGGCTGATCCTGCCGCGATACCAGGGTAAGAAACGGCTCAGTCGCTGACCGCCGACAAAGAAAGTGGTTCGTTCATTTGATTCGATTGGCGCGTTTCGCATCAGATCAATGCCGTTGGGATTGCTGCGTGTCTTCCGCCACATCCCGCCGGGATTGATCAGCGGCAGCATCACAATGTATACATTATCGAGCAGCAGCTTCAAATCCGCTTCCCATTTAAGACGCTGACACAGCGAATAAAGAAAGGACAACAGTATTTCCGTACCAATACGCTCAACGCCATGGATGCCGCCGAAAAAACCAATGCCGGGCGCATTGGGTGAGGTCGTACCCAGTTCCAGCGCGTAGAGGGGTAAGCGGTAATTTTCTAACGGGATATGTCCATAAATCTTAACGCGTAAATTTGAACCGGCATTTTTAATCAACCGCTCGATCCGGCATAGTTCAGGCAGTTTCTTTTTTAGGACCGCTTCGGGTATATCCCCCGCATCCCTGATTTCAGTTTCCATGAATAACT
>CAYXRA010000291.1:1818-4230 GCA_964467525.1 uncultured Calditrichaceae bacterium | reverse complement strand
TGTTCGATCATCTGATCATCACAGCGGATGACTACTTCAGTTTTAAAGAACACGGGCTGATTCCGGAAGAAAAGAAAGAATAGCATTGCGCTTAAGAAAGATATAACCTGGATCATTCATAAAAGTCTCGCGCAAAGACGCTCCCAAAGGGATCACCTCGGGATAAGGCACAAAGAATTAATAACTTATGAAAGTCAACGCTAAAAACTTAGTTTTCAATTGATAATGAATAATTATTTTTAATTTTAAGTTTATCAACATTTTGCGTTCTTTGCGGCTTTGTGTGATGAATTTTTCAGGATAACATAATTAAAATTGGATAGTGATTTAAATTTACAGCTTACCCTTAAATTCCGGTTTGAATCTTGTATTTGAATTTTATTAAATTGATAAAAACCGGAATTGTTTAATATTGAGGTAATGAGATGACGCCAAATAAACTCATCAAAGAGATAGATAAACTTAAATTATCCGGGATGCTGATACTCGTCGAAGATATTTGGGATTCGATAGCGCGCAGCAACGATGAACTCCCCCTGCCGGAATGGCAAAAAACAGAGCTGGATAAAAGGTATGCGGAATATAAGCGCGGGGAGGCAAAACCTCGTGACTGGAATCAGGTGCATGAAGAACTGAGGAAAAAGTAATTCGAACCATGCAGGATCAGATTTCTCATCCCGCCGAGCAAGTTGTTGCCACAAAGTGGTCCCTTTCGGGACAGTTTCACGAAGGCATCATCTAATTTCCCCTTACGGGGCTAAGCCCCTTTGTTAAGGGGGAACTGAGGTCTTCAATTTTGTAAATTAGCCTATTCTGCCACATAGTGGCCACTTTGTGGCAACAGGCTGCCAGACGGGATTCGAAATGACAGGTAGACAAAAAAAACCATTTACCCCAACTGAAATGAGGTGACAATGGACCGGAAATCACAACTGGAACTGCTTAAAAAATTACGCGCGGAGGCCATGCTCGGCGGCGGCAAAGAGCGCATCGAAAAGCAGCACGCCAAGGGCAAACTGACCGCACGCGAACGCATCGAATACCTGGTGGACGAAGGCAGCTTCGTGGAAATGGATATGCTGGTGCGTCATCGTTCCAAAGATTTCGGTCTGGATAAACAACGCTATGCCGGCGATGGTGTGGTGACCGGTTACGGCTATATCGACGGGCGGCTGGTGTTTATTTTTTCCCAGGATTTCACTGTTTTCGGCGGCAGCCTGTCCGAAGCCTTTGCCGAGAAAATCTGTAAAATTATGGATCAGGCCCTGCGCGTGGGGGCGCCGCTGATCGGTCTGAATGACTCCGGCGGGGCGCGCATTCAGGAGGGCGTGGTCAGTCTGGGCGGCTATGCCGAAATTTTTCTGCGCAATACTTTGGCTTCCGGGGTGATTCCGCAGATATCGGCGGTGATGGGACCCTGCGCCGGCGGGGCGGTCTATTCGCCGGCAATCACCGATTTTATCCTGATGGTCAAAAATACCAGCTACATGTTCGTTACCGGACCCAATGTGGTGAAAACGGTGACCCATGAAAATGTGACATCCGAAGAGCTGGGCGGCGCCGAGACCCATGCAAGCAAGAGCGGCGTCAGTCATCTGACCTGTGAAAACGATGTGGAATGTCTGCATAACCTGCGCACCCTGTTTTCTTACATGCCGTCCAATAATTTGGAAGATCCGCCGCGGGTGAAGTCCGACGATCCGCCGGACCGCATCGATGACGCGCTGGACAACATTGTGCCTGAAAATCCCAACCAGCCCTATAATATGAAAGAGATTATCGAAGTAGTGGTTGATAATAACAGTTTCTTCGAAATTCATGGCGATTATGCCCGGAATTTAATCGTTGGTTTTGCCCGCCTCGATGGTTATGCCATCGGCGTGGTGGCCAATCAGCCCGAGCATCTTGCCGGGGTGCTGGATATCGACTGTTCGCTGAAAGGGGCGCGTTTTGTCCGCTTCTGCGACGCCTTCAACATTCCGCTGGTGGTTTTCGAAGACGTTCCCGGATTCCTGCCCGGCACCAACCAGGAATGGGGCGGCATCATCAAGCACGGGGCCAAACTGCTCTATGCCTTTTCCGAAGCCACCGTGCCCAAAATGACCGTGATTACACGCAAGGCTTACGGCGGCGCCTATGATGTGATGAACTCCAAGCATATCCGCGGCGACGTCAATTTTGCCTGGCCCAGCGCCGAAATTGCCGTGATGGGACCCAAGGGCGCCGCGGAGATTATTTTCAGGAAGGAAATTTCCAACAGCGAGGATCCGGAAAAAATGCTCGCCCAAAAGGAGAAGGAATACCGGGAAAAATTCGCCAACCCCTATCTGGCCGCCGAACGGGGTTATATCGATGAGGTGATCGAACCGCGGATGACCCGGCTGCGCCTGGTCCAGTCCCTGCGCATGCTGG
>CAYXRA010000291.1:0-1718 GCA_964467525.1 uncultured Calditrichaceae bacterium | reverse complement strand
ATGGGGACCCACCCCTACCCCTCCGTCGGAGGGGAATTCGTGTTTTGCCCGCAACCGAGAAAAAAAAACATGAATTTTTAAATAAAAAATGGAACAGAAGTTATTAGGAACTGCAACAGTTAAGGAAAACGGATAATCCCAAAAATAAAATGATTGGAAAATTTTTCGCAAAACACAACTTATGGTCTAACCTGCGCTCCGCCGATCAGATTATCATTATTTATCAATTGATCATTTCCTTTATTATCATATTTCATTTCGATGCCGTTGCCTATCCTCTGCCATTCCTGTTGTTTCATCTGACGGTGATCCTGTTCCTATTGTACTTGCCGCGATTCCGAACCATTCCGCCGGTTGAATGGCTGAAGGTCTGGAATCCGGTGATCATTATTCCGCTTAATTTTTTTGAGCTGTACCATCTGGTGCATCCGGTTAATCCACATGACCTCGATCTGCTGTTCATCAAAATCGATTACTGGCTCTTCGGCGTGCATCCGACGGTGTGGCTGGAAAAGCTGCACCATCCGCTGCTGACGGAGTACCTGCAGGTTGTTTACGCCAGTTTTTATTTTCTGCCATTGATTCTGATCGCTCTGCTCCGGCGCCGGCAACTGTACCGGCAAAGCGACTATTTTATCTTTGCGTCTGTTTTTTGTCTTTATTTATGCTACATCGGTTATTTTCTGTTCCCGGCGATCGGGCCCCGCTTTACGATCGATCATTTACAGACGCATCCTTTGCAGGGCGTGTGGCTGGCCGCGGATATCAATCATTTGCTGAATGCGCTGGAACGGGTGCAGCGCGACGCCTTCCCCAGCGGTCACACGGCGGTAACGCTTTTGACCATGTATTACGCCGCCAGATATCAGCGGACATTTTTCATCATCATGCTCGTCATCGGCGGCAGTCTGATCTTCTCGACCGTTTACCTGCGCTATCACTACGTGATCGATGTCATCGCCGGCGCCATTTTAGCGGGCCTGGTCATTCTGGTTGCCCCGTGGATTTATGGGAAGATGGGCGTTAAGGGGAACAATTAGTGAGGTAGGGCGAAGCTGTGTATATTTAACGTTGGCCGATCATGCGACAAACACTGCGGCCAGTAACTTTAATTTACCAATACCCACACCCGGTTTTAATTCACAAACAGGAGCCAGACCGCATTTTAGTTCGGCTGCATTGGCGTTGTTATACCAAAAATTACCTTTTGTTTAAAATATAAAATAATCAAAACATAATGAGATTGTGTGATTACGCATCTCTTCCTTATTATAATAATCATCTTTATATACTGTATGAGAATCGGGATATAGTGAACTTATTGAATTGTAGAAAAGTAAACTGAGGTAAAATCTTCGGTCTTTAAATGGAATTTTTAGGCCATAAATATAACCTATTTCGTGATGATTAATTTCACTACGAATATCTTTAGGACCGGTTTCGAAATTATAATCATAAAATTCAACAATCCATTTTTGCTTTGCTGAAATATTATAGGAATAAGCTGCACCAATAACAAAATCAAAATCTTTGATTAAATTACCAATCTTACTTTTTAGTTTATAGTAACCAAAAAGTGAAAAATACTTTAACTCATATATGGCATAATCACCATCATATCCAAGCCCAAAAAATGGTTGTCCCCATTTCGAACCAACATCATTATAGAGCATTTCAAATTGTAGAGAATTAGTATTATCAATAGTTTTATCAAAAAT
>CAYXRA010000290.1:0-4254 GCA_964467525.1 uncultured Calditrichaceae bacterium | reverse complement strand
GTTGCTGTGCCGCCTACAATTCGGGAGATGTAGTTTTGATCCTAAATAATCAATCTGTAGTGCCAAAGGGTTTTTGTGCCCCTGTGAACCCGCGTCATTACTGCATTCTCGTTTTTTAACTGTAGAAGATGAGTCAGATATATATTTTCTCTGAGGCGGTAACGTTTGCAGTTAAAGATGTGCGGTAAACATAAAATATGATAGATGGAAGAGCAGATTGATCGTCTTTTTAATAAATTGTATTTACTAATTGAGCGCTTTTATTTCTTCGCTATCCCGGTTGACCTTTTCACTGATTTGCTCATCACTTAATATTTCTTTGAAGATGTTGAATAACTCTTTATCCCATAAACCTTTTTCGGTTTCTACATCCAGCAGGCGCAGCGCTTGTTCTTCAGACAGAGCAGGGCGGTAGGGCCGATCCGTGGTAAGTGCATCATAGGAATCAACCATGGCTACAATACGAGCCATTAACGGGATGCTTTCCCCCCGAAGTCCGTCCGGGTATCCGCTGCCGTCGAAACGTTCCTGATGATAACGGATAATCGGTAAAACGTCTTCAAGGGTTTTCAGGGGCCGGCAAATCTTTTCTCCGGCCTCGGGATGCGTTTTAATGATATTATACTCATCTTTGGATAACGGACCCGGTTTCAGTAAAATCTGATCCTGAATTGCTAATTTACCGATATCGTGCAAAATGCCTCCCCTGCGCACGGTCTTAATATCCTTTGCGCTCAAGTTGGCCTTTTCCGCCAACAAACCACCGTAATTAGCGAGGCGGTTACAATGGCCCTTTGTATAGGAATCTTTTGCCTCGACAGCGAGCGCCAGACTGAAAATAATTTGCTCGGCATATTCCAGTTGATCGGTATACTGTTTGAGTCTGATTAATGAGGCAACTCTGGCCTTTAGTTCATATAAGTTGATCGGCTTTGATATGAAATCATCAACCCCCAAATTGATGCCTTTTATTTTGCTGGCGCTATCTTCAAGTCCGGTTAACATGATTATCGGTATCAATTTTGTAGCCGGGTTATTTTTTAGTTTTTCACAGACCTGATATCCATCCATGATGGGCATAATGACATCCAGTAAAATCACATCCGGACTATGCTTTTCGATTTTAATTAACGCTTCAAGGCCGTTTCCGGCTGTATCAAATATATATGGTTCATCCTGAAAAATACTTTTTATGAGTTCAATGTTATCGGCCAAATCATCAACAATCAGAATGCGTGGTTTATTCAACGTTTTATCTCCCCGTAACATTAAGATCAGTCTAAATAGATTTTATTCGGCAGCAAATTTTGAAACTTAAAAAAAAGGCAGTAGAAAATTCCACTGCCTTGCTAACTGATAAATCTATGCAAACTCAATAAGAATTGATCCGGTTTTTACGGTACCTTCTCCTGTGGCGCCGCTCGCTGGGACTCAAGTAGTAAGATTTCCGGTTGAGCATATCAAAAATGTGCGCCTTGCGTACCTTCGCCCTGAACTTCCGGAGCGCCTCATCGAGATTGGCATAATCTGAAACATTTACACTAACCATGACGTCCCCCTTCTATTAAATGACTCAATCGTAGTAACGCTTTAGCCTTTAATTGGTTTCACGTCAACAATTTGTCAGTAAATTCCGGGGGAAGACCGGATATGGTTTATTTTAATACATCGCCTTTATTGATGGTATATCCATTGAAAAAATCACTGACCGACATGCGTTTCTTGCCTTCGAGCTGCACTTCGCTGACGGCAACGCAGCCGTTTTTACAGCGAACAGTGAAATGATATTTGTTTTTATCAACCACGGTAGCCGGTTTTGCCTGATCCGGACAATCATGCTTTACACGGCTTTGGTAAATTTTTATAATATTTCCGTCATGTTTACAATATGCACCGGGATAGGGGCTCAGTCCCCTGATGAAATTGTTCACAGCAAAAGCAGGTTGATTAAAATCGATATGACAAAATTCCTTTGATATCTTGGGCGCTTTGGTAGCCAGGGTGTGATCCTGTATTATTGGTTCAATTGCACCCTGTTCCATTTGGTCAAGTGTTTTAACTAACAGACTGCCTCCGGTTTCGGCGAGTTTATCGTGCAGGTCACCGGCGTTCATTTCAGGCGTAATGTCTGTTTTTTCCTGCATTAAAACAGCGCCGGTGTCCACTTTTCTGTCGATAAGCATGGTTGTCACGCCGGTTTCTTCTTCGCCGTTTATTATAGCCCAGTTTATCGGCGCCGCACCGCGGTATTTGGGCAACAGCGAAGCATGCAGATTAACCGTGCCCTTTTCGGGAATCGTGAATACGGATTCCGGCAAAATACGAAAGGCAACCACGACGAAAATATCGGCCTTATGTTCTTTCAGACGATCTGTAAAATCGGGATCACTCAGCTTTTCCGGCTGCAGCACTTTAAGATTTTCCGATTCGGCAAATGATTTAACCGCAGACGGCCTGGTTTGCCGTCCCCTGCCCTGTTGTTTATCGGGAACCGTGACAACGGCCAAAACTTCATGCCGGGATTCCAGAATTTTTTTGAGTGATACGACCGCAAATTCCGGCGTACCCATAAAAACAAGCTGCATATCAGCCGGTAGTTCCTACGACGTTTACAACGGTAATTGCTGATTTGTCGACTTTAATTTTGACATTATCATCAATTTTGACAAATACTGTTTTGCCATCATCGGTAAAACCGGTAACCTTACCGTGAATGCCGCCCATAGTAACCACATTATCGCCTTTTTTCAGCGCTTCAAGCATCTTTTGTTTTTCTTTTTGCTTTTTTGCCTGAGGACGGATCATTAAAAAGTACATAATCACGATGATCAGAATAAAAGGCAAAAACATCGTCAGTCCCGATCCGCCGGATTCCCCGCCCTGCTGGCCCATAAGTAAAATAATGTTAAACATAACTGCTCCTTAATTTTAAAGTATTTATTCTACTGTGCTTTTAATTTGTGTTAATATCTCGTTTTTCCATTGACTGAACGCATCATTTAGAATTTGCTTCCTTGCTTCACCGATCAGCCATAAATAAAAGTGAATATTGTGCAAAGTGGCCAGTCGCAAGCCCAGAATTTCATTGGTATTGAATAAATGTCTGACATAACCCCGCGAAAAATTACGACAACAATAACAATCGCATTCCGGATCGATAGGCAATTTGTCCGATTTAAACCGTGCCGCTTTGATGATCATTTTACCCTGCTGTGTAAAAACCGTTCCGTTACGGGCATTTCGTGTCGGAATAACACAATCGAACATATCAACCCCTAAATCGATAGCCATGATCAGATCTTCCGGCATGCCCACCCCCATCAAATAGCGCGGTTTGTTTTCCGGCAGCAGATCCGTACACAGGGAAGTTATCTGGAACAATTTATCCTTAGGTTCGCCCACGGCAAGTCCGCCGATGGCGTATCCGGAAAAATCCATGTCGATCAGAGCCCGGGCGCTGAATTCGCGGATTTCCGGATATACGCTGCCCTGCACAATACCGAACAACCATTGTTGATGGTCGTAATGCAGCGATTTTTTATCAAATATGGATTTGCTCTCTTCAGCCCATTTCAGTGTTACCTCGTTTGATTTTTTTGCATATGCTTCCGTTGAAGGATAAGGCGGGCATTCATCCAGCACCATCATGATGTCGCTGCCCAGATGCATCTGAATATCGAGGACTTTTTCGGGTGTGAAGTAATGCTCAGAGCCATCGATATGCGACTGAAATGTAACGCCGCTTTCGTCGATTTCCCGTAAATCCCTGAGACTAAATACCTGATAGCCGCCGCTGTCTGTTAAAACCGGTTTATCCCAGCCCATAAAGCGATGCAGTCCGCCAAATTCACGAATCAGTTCGTGTCCCGGTCGCTGATACAAATGATAGGTGTTGCCGAGGATAATTTGAACGGATGCATCATGAAGCTCCGCGGGAGAAAGTGTTTTTACTGTTCCCTGCGTACCAACCGGCATGAAAATCGGAGTTTCAATAGCGCCGTGATCGGTTTGCAGCAATCCGGCGCGTGCTTTAGAATATTTATCCGTATGTAGATGATCGAACTGCATGCATCCTTTTGCGATTATATAAAAGTGATGAATTTAAAGAATGCAGCATATTATTGCAATAAATTGTAGCGCGCAACACTTTTAATATTATACGTCAAAATTTAGAAATCATTTGAAGACTAAATCTAATCCTGAAAAGTTCATCACGCAAAGGCGCAATGAACGCAAAGTAAAGATAAAATTAGA
>CAYXRA010000289.1:0-4260 GCA_964467525.1 uncultured Calditrichaceae bacterium | reverse complement strand
TCGCTATCGAAACAGAGAAACATCGAATAGACAAACCCATTACCCCGCCAACCACCGCATTCGGAAGTTGCTCCCGGATTTACCCACACAAAAAGACATAGACCCATTTTTTTCTTGCATTCAGATTATTTTTTAACAAATTTTAAAACATAATTAATCAAGCTTGTTAAACTTCATCCGGGAAGTAAAATGACATTAGCATTTGAGACGAATGCTAACATGGTCGTTTTTATTTGTATTAACACTCTGCTGAGCCTTTTGCCCTTCTATAATTATCAGTCAGGGATAATTAAACGCAGCGAAAACTTCTCTACTGATAAAAGGCTATTTTTACAACTGCTTATACTTCTAAGCTTGTTTAATCCGTGTCTGATAAAGCGGAGAAGGATCAGACGATAATCTTTTTAAGTTTAACAAAATTTTTAAAGCGTAAAGGAGGTAGAATATGGCTTCAGATGAATGTACCAAAAGCGGTACCAGTCTCTGGCTTATGCTCGATTTTATTTTTACCGGATTCCTGATCGTAGAATTGGGATTTCTGCGCGACCTGTGGACGGCCAATGAGGCATTAGGCAAAGAAGTGGCAATGTTGGGCGCGGTATCCGTTTTAGGCACGGTTGCCGGTCTGGTTGTTATGCATCAGGGACTCGGCAATAAGCTGTTTAATATGTCGATGCGGATTACCCTGGTTTCCGTGGGTATCGGCATCGCTGCGGCAACCATGCTGATCAGTACTATTTTAGCATTAACCTTTCATTAAAACGGAGGCGTACACCATGTCTGAAGAATGCGAAAAAAAAGAAGAGGAAAAGGAAGAGCGCTCGGTTTGGGACGTGCTCTGGGATATCCTGGTTTGCGTGGTTAACTTTTTTCTGACTTTTCTGCTCTGTCTGATTATCATTGATTTTCTGGTTGGTTTGATTGCCGGCCTGTTGGCTGCGATATTAGGTTCGGTATTGGCCAGTATTATAGCCACAATAACCATGCTCTTTGCAATATTGTGGATATTCTACAGACTCGGATTTATTTTTATTTGGCGATTTGCTGAAATTGTTGATAAGCTGCGTCCTGTGCAGGGTTGATGGCGTAGCTCGTAGAGAAATATAGATACAATATTGTATTTACGGCAGCAAGGCGGAGCAAGTAGACACGAAATATTACGGGGTGATTATTAATTATTTATCCTGTTAAAAGGCATCAGGGATTGGACATTTTGCCTGGTTTAATAAAAGGACGTAAACATCCTGCTGCTGTTTTTTATCCCAGTGATACCCGCCATAAAAGGCTGGGCTGATAATGTTCAATGCCCGGTGCGTTGGTTTATCTAATAAAGAAAGGGTTGATTATGATTTTTAAAGCAAACCGGTTAATTTTAATTTTATTTGTATCGCTTCTAATCATGAACGGAGAAAGTAATGCCATGGAAAATTCAAATTCTGAAGATCAATTACCGGTCAAATATGAAGAGCTGACTGCGCCGGAGTTTAGTCGTGCGGTTGAATTATCGGACGGCGTCTGTGTTATTCCGCTGGGCATCCTTGAAAAGCATGGGCCACATCTGCCTTTAGGTACCGATCTGCTCGATGCCCGTGAAATTGTATTGACCGCTGCTGAAAAAGAGTATTGCATTGTTTTTCCCGAATACTATTTCGGACAGATATATGAAGCCAAACAGCAGCCCGGGACCATTGCCTACAGTCATGAATTAGTCTGGAATTTGCTGCAGGAAACCTGCGATGAACTGGCGCGCAACGGACTGAAAAAGATTATCCTGGTGAACGGTCACGGTGGAAACACCTATTTTCTACAGTATTTCTGTCAGGCACAGCTGGCCGCTTACAAAGAATATTTCGTTGTTTTATTCAGACCGGAAAGTGATTCAACGGTAAACAAAAAAGTGCAGGCACTGAGAAAAACAAAAACGGACGGTCATGCCGGGGAAACCGAAACATCGATGATCCTGTCGCATCGACCCGATCTAGCCCATGTGGAGCTGGGTAAAGATCAGTCCGGTGAAAATCTGGCCAGGCTGGATCATATACCTTACATATTCACCGGCATCTGGTGGTATGCGCGCTATCCGAATCATTATGCGGGCGATGGCAGTGAGGCCGACAAAAAAATCGGTGAGCTGCTTATTAATAGTCGAGCCGAGCAACTGGTGGAACTTATCAGGGCAATAAAAAAGGATGATACAATATTTAAGCTGCAGGAAAAGTTTTTCAGACAATCGGAACAGCCCCTTAAAACCGGGCAGTAATTCTCACATAAAACAGCAGCAAAAGTCTGGCCCGGTTGGGGGGTGAAAATACTCCTGACGGATGCGCTAATTAAAGGAGGAAATCTGTATGGGTGCATTAAAGGACTGGATACCATTTTTTTCAACACTGGTATGGCCGCTTTTTATAGCCCTCATATTAGTGCTGTTCCGGAATCAGATAAAAAGTATTATCAAAAAAATTATTCAGGCAATCGGAGAGGGGCGGTCGGTACAAATCGGGGATTGGCTAAGGATCGGTGAAAAAACAACAATTGCCGAACTTGCCGGCAGAACAACAGCCGAGGTGGGTGAAGCGCTGGATATATCGGTGGATTCTGTCGGCGGATTTGAGGAATTTGTCGAGAAAAGCTCTTATTCAGTGCTGGAAAATCTGCGTCAAAAACTGCAGACGGCACCAACGCAACGTATCGATGTGCTTCTGATTGTATCAGGTAAGAAATATTCGAGCCGGTTGTTGAGAAGTTATATT
This sequence comes from uncultured Calditrichaceae bacterium, assembly GCA_964467525.1. Classification (GTDB taxonomy): domain Bacteria; phylum Calditrichota; class Calditrichia; order Calditrichales; family Calditrichaceae; genus CAYXRA01. The sequence goes on along the minus strand of CAYXRA010000289.1, from coordinate 1,510 downwards.
TCCGATCTGGCGATACGTTTTGTCGTTTTTCAAAAACAAAATCAATTTGACGGCTGGATCGATGCCGGGATGTTCAATTCGCAGCTACCTACCATGGATGTGCAGATGACCTATGATGATATTCGCAGAGATATCATTGGCATCAGGAAAGAAACCGTTGCGCCGGGTGATTCTTCCGTTGCTGTGCTGAAAGCCATGGATAAATCTAATCTGGAAAATATTGCTGTAGTTGATGGTGACCAATTCCGGTTCATTGCCGAACGGGGGAGCATTCTTTCAAAATTGATCACGACGACGCTGTTTAAAGAAAAGACGGCATAATATTGCAGAATGGAGATGATTTATTTGCAGGGAATGACAAAGCGATACGAAATAATTTAAAATCCGGACTGCACTGTTCTGCTTTTCACTGTTTGCAGATTGTTACAGATTAGTAAACTTTGGGTGTTGCCGAAGGCATCCCTTCATGAAAAATACTAAGCATTTTTGGTTTTTTCATTCCCTAAGTTTGGCAGGGCCACAACTTAGTGTAAAGCCCGGCGCAATAGAGTTTACGCGGTAAAGACGGTATTTTTTTGTTACTGCAACTAAGGACAAGCTATGCTTCGAAACCCGAAGAATAAGTCCTGTTGCAGATGGAACGAAAATCTTATAATTTATAACGCATTGAATAAAATCTTGCCGGATTAAAGACATATTCATTTACAAAATATCAGAGGTATTAGATGAAAAAGCGGAAAAATCTGGCCCTGGTTGCCCATGATCACAGAAAAAATGACCTGGTGCAGTGGATCGGACACAATTATAAAACCTTAAGCAAGCACAATCTGACCTGTACGGGTACAACGGGCACCATAGTTGAAGATTTTCTGAAATCAAAAATGAGCGCGAATGATCCATCCACAAAACCCAGATCGGTTCAGAAGCTGAAGTCCGGTCCGCTGGGCGGCGACCAGCAATTGGGCGCACTGATCAGCGAGGGAAAGATCGATATCCTGATATTTTTCTGGGATCCCATGCAACCGCAGCCCCATGATGTGGATGTTAAGGCATTACTGCGCATCGCCGTACTGTATAATATTCCGGTTGCCTGCAACCGCTCAAGCGCCGACTTCATTATTTCGTCATCACTTTTTAATGAAACATACGAACGCCGTCTGGTCGATTACAGCGGCTATATCGAAAGAAAAATAATTTGAATATTCTAGTGCCAACGAGACTAATTTTTTGCATCAACTGATCGCTGGCCGTTGTACAAAGCTATATGGGGATAAAATGATCAGAGCAGTATTTCTTAATCTATTATTGTTTAGTTTTCTTTTTTCTCAGAATTTCGCCGACGTGAAATTAGGAGCTAAATTTGGTCTAAATTTTTCTGATATTTCTGGCGCGAAAAGAGTTTCCTCCGGCAAATTAAGTAATCCTCATAAAAAATTGGGTGGTAACCTGGGAATAATTTTTGATAAAACTATTGATAATACTAATTCTCTACAATTTGAAATGCTCTATA
>CAYXRA010000288.1:0-4291 GCA_964467525.1 uncultured Calditrichaceae bacterium | reverse complement strand
CCCTCCCCCGATTCATCGGGGGAGGGGCGAAGGGGTGGGGGTTCTATTTAATCATTCCTTTGTGTGTTTGCCAAATCATGGATGTTTCATAATCACAAATACTTTGTTAATGGTAATTTTAACGGGGTATCGTAATAATTATTCCCAACAGTCCGGCTCCGTCATCGCTACTTAACTGATAATTTAAACGATTTAAATTCAATCCTGTAACTCTTTTATCGCTTTTCGTAATGTATCCCGGGCAATTTCCGCACACTCATATTTATTCTCGGGAATCCCGCCAAGGTATTCAACCAATTCCTCCGCCTCGATTGATTTTGCCTGGCCCAAATCCATTCCCTTAATCATTTCCGTAATTGCCGAAGCACAGGATTGCAGTCCGGCGCAACCCACGTATTCATACTTTGCATCTTGGATAATATTGTTGTTAACTTTCAGTGAAAGAATCATAATGTCACCGCAACTGCCCTGATGCTGCGCCTTTACCGTCGGATTATCCACCACGCCGATATTCAGATTTTCGTCGAGAACCGCGATTGCTTTTTCGGAAAATCCCATCGCCGTGAGTAATTGTTTTCTTGTCTCATCCAATATTGTGCGCTCCTCTATTTTTATTGAATTTAAAATTTATTAAAGGTTTTTTTAATACGCAAATTAACAAGCGGTGTATTTGAGGGTGCTGATTACAGCATAATCATTCGGGTAACGGCAACAGTGAAACCACTCTCTTCGTTGCTCCCGGTTACCCGGTATTTGCGCTTCAACAACGACCGGGCATTGTCTACCGCAAACGCATGAGGCGTCCACGCCAGCAGATCCAGGTCGTTATAATCATTGCCGACTGCCATTGTCGCTTCCGGATCAATGCCTTCCTGCCGACAAATCCATTCCGCGGCAAGTGCCTTGGAAACAGTTGCCGGAAATATTTCGATCCATACGGATTTATGATCCAATGGAGAAGTGGCCCGGATAATTTTATGATCGGGGAATAATTCACGGAATATTTCCATCAGCGCCGCGGACTCCGGTAAAATGATCAGAAACTGCGAGGCCGCCGTGAAGTTGCGGGGACTGAGATTAAGCGGTTCGGCAAAATCGCGGTAAATACGCAGGCGGCGATCAAAGTCGGGATTAACAACCCCGTCCCGGTAATAGACAAAACGATGATTATCAGGGATGGGCGCCTGAATCATAAAATTCAGTTTTTCTTTCTGAAGCAATTCGGCAATGAAGGCCGTTTCGTCTGCGGGGATAACGGCTTTTTTGATTATCCTGTGATCCCGCCAATCCAGAACACCGGCGCCTGAGGAGAATATCAGATAATCAATCGGCAGATCAGCGCCGATAACTTTGTTAAATGAATACATCGAGCGGCCCGTGGCAATGGCCCGGCTTATGCCCTTTTCTCCGAGGATTTGAAGGGTTTGCAAGTCTTCTTCACTGATCGATCCGTCCGACCTCAACAGGGTTCCGTCCAGATCGCTGATCACCATTTCTATATTTACAGCCATAAACTATCTGATTAACAGCATCTTTTTTTCCAACTGTCTTGTTCCGCTCTGAATTTGATAATAATAAGTACCTGAAGCAACCTTTTCCCCGGCGCTGTTTTTCCCATCCCAGGCAAAACGATGATTTCCAGCGGCAAGGAATCCATCATGGATGACCCGGATCAACCGTCCCTGCCCGTCATAGATAGCCAGCCCGGTATGCGCGCCCTGATCCAGCGAAAATCTGATTGTTGTCTGCGGATTAAAGGGATTGGGATAATTCTGTTTCAGATCAAAATCAGATACGGCATTCCGGCCAATATGCGAAACCACATCTTCGATGGGAAACTCATGGAATGACAGCGCCCCCACCGAACGCGGATTTCTGATCCACGGTCCCTGATAGTTTTTGGTCGGCGGTCTGTTATAATACTGATTAGGCAGGTACGTTATTTTCGTGGCCGAAAGCGGTGCGGTCAGATCCAACTCTAAAATATGCGGTTCCGCGCCATCCTGCCCCTTGCTGATATAACCGTATTCACCGTCGAGATAGATGTGGTCTTCCAGGGAATGATTCAGCGTATCCGCCGGCCAGCTAACGTCGTCACTGAATTCCATGATAATTTTGTTATGATTTTCATCTGCATAATAGACCTTTTTAATATCCGGCGGCTTAATGTGCACGGTATCATCCGATCCGTAGAAATCACGGGCGATCAGACGAAATACCCAGCCAGCCATCTGATTATACCCTTCCGTGTTATAATGGCAGTCATCGTGTCCGTCCAGTCCGCAGGTGGACATCAGCTCGACATCATCGAAATACTGCGGAAACCGTCGCTGGGTTTCGCGCAGACTCTGCTGGGCATCCCCGCCGCAACCGGGACGAATTTGAAAAACATAAATTTTAGTCAGCGGACTGTAATCCGATTTCCAGGCAGTCCGGAGTTCCGTAAAGCGCTCGTGATATAACGGCGCGTCGTCGCTGTTGCTGTCCGATTCCCCCTGATGCCAGAGTATTGCTTTAACGTTTTGATCGACTTTTGCTTTGGTGGCCCTGTAGAGCAGCCGGCCGTAAGTCGTGTTTAAATTGAAATGATCGGCAGAATCGGGCAGGTTGTAGGAAATGGATGAACCGCCGCTGCCGCCGTTGATAAAACAGGTCGGTATGCCGTAGCGCCCGGATATCAGTTTCTGCAGACGAAAGCCCCAGACGCCCACGGCATAGAGGCAACTGTCGCACCAGCCTTCCGGCGTCGAGAGTCCCCATGTGGTATCGGCCGGATTATAGGGCTCATAATCCGTATGACGTCCGAAACTGCGCCAGAATTCGCTGCGTTCGGTTATTGAGGCATCGCCGGGATGGGAATTGGATTGCCCGTTGATCAGGAAAACATCTCCGCAAACGACGCTGTCCGCCTCGGCAACAAGATGATCATCGAGATAAACTTTGAAATGATATTCACTCAATTCGGCGTGAATTTTTGGCTGCAAGTTAAATGAAGCGGTGCCGTTGCTATAGGAGAGGGATTGCCCGCTGCTTTTCCAGAGATCGCTGTTTTTAAAAACATCCACCTTAACGGCATTGTATCCCGGTTCGGTGACCGTGCCCGATATCGTGACCGCCGCAGAATCCTGCTGATCGCGCGGATAGAGCTGCAGGTCGGCTGGACGCTCAGTGAAGCTGATAATCTGGTTAAATGCCGTGCTTATCAAAATAAACAGGAAAATTACCATTGCGGTTAAAATTTTAATAGCTTTCATGGCTGATCCTCAATATGATTTTTAATAAAAGTAGACAACAAAGCGGGAATATTTTGTGATTTATTTGTTTTTTAATGTATAAATTTCGTTAAAATAAAAATTTATGGCAAATATTTAAAGAAATAAATTTATCGGAAACAATATTCTGGCCGATGAATTCGGATGTTTCGACCGTCTGCCCGGTTCTGAGACATCCATCACAAAAAAAATCATGCGGTGGATTAATTTCAACAGTAAATTTACAGACACGTTTAATGGGATTAACCTCAGGCAGGTTAATCGTTTTTTTAAGTTTACATTACCGGTGTTTAACAGGAGCAGATCTGTTCGGTCTGATCCAGAGTACACTTTAATTCAATATAGGTTCGACTAAAGCTGTTGATTGATAGGAGAACAGGAATGAGAAACTTTTATCTGATTGCTTTGCTTTTAATAATTTTTAGCTATTTAAATTTGGGTGCGGAAGATTCATTTGTCGGATATGCGGAAAAGAAAATTTCGGTGAAATTTACGAGAAGCGCACTGGCCCAAATAGACCTGAGCAAGATTAAGGATGGTTTAACCGGCATTGACGGTTTCGATTCCATAAGCAGTCAATACAATGTCGCCCGCATTGAAAAACATTTTCCCCATTTTAAAATCAAATCGCATAATGATCGCCCGGTAACTCTGGACGCCTGGTTTAAGGTACATTTTGAAAATGAAGTAGATGTGCAGTCTGTCGCAGCGGAATATGATGCACTCATGGAAACGATTACGGCCGAACCAATTGCAATACACCGCATCTACGATTCCCTTACGCCAAACGATCCTGATTTCGGTCAGCAGTGGCATTTGAATCAGACCAATGACGCTGATGTTGACGCACCTGAAGCCTGGTTTATCGGCACCGGCAGCAGTAATGTTATTGTAGCGATGATGGATTCCGGCGTGCGCTGGTATCACAAAGATTTGGCCGGCAATAATGCTTCGGAGAGCGACCGCAACAGTATCCGCGGTAATATCTGGATAAATACGGACGAATTAACCAATACATC
>CAYXRA010000287.1:0-4396 GCA_964467525.1 uncultured Calditrichaceae bacterium | reverse complement strand
ATTTTTTAACAGTTTTATCCCGCTCGGGCGGGACAAATATTTTTGGTTAGATTTTCTGAGCGGATGGAATCATGAAAAAAATCAGGACATTTTCAACCTTCAGGCCGGACTATTTACCAACTTTGGAATATTTTTGGTATTTAACGCAATGCGATATAGTTGTTTTAACTGATCATTTTTTATATTCAAAGCGCTCACCTGTTGCCCTGTCCCCACCCTTAGCAGAAAATTCAGACAAGTTGCGCATACCCGTAAAACACAACCGGCAGCAGCTGCCTATTTTTCAAAAACAGATCGATTCAGAAAAAAACTGGCAAAAAAAACACTGGAAAACCATTTATCATACATTTCATAACTATCCTTTTGCCTTCTATTATTTACCCTTGCTTAAGGAATTATTTGATGGATTTGATAACCGGCTTAATGCGGTACAGAAAATTTTGCTCAAACAAATCGCCGAATGGCTTCATTCGCCCCGCGAGATGGTATGTGTGTCGGATTTTTTTTATGATAAAAATAATAATGAATTAGTGCAGTTCTTTTCCGGGCAATTTAAGGCGTATACGTATTTGATTTTACCTCACTATTTTACCAATAACTGGGTCGATGCATCCTACCTGAAAGCGCATAAAATCAATTATCGCTATTTTGCAACTTTTCCTGATTCCAACCTGCTCAATGCATATGCCAATAATTCTATTTTGAAATTTTTAATGCAGTTTGGTCCGGAGGCCGGTTATCTGATTAAACAATACCTTGATGACGAATCTCAGCATGCACAGCATGTTTCTTGATTTTATTATGGTATTTTAGTAGTTTTCAAGATAATTTTTTTAGATATGAGTACATTCATGACGACAAAAAATCCGGATTACGCTTAGCCAACTTCTTAAAATTAAGTAAGGATCATAATGACCATATTAAAAAAGTTACTTGATTGTAAACAGGAAAAGAAAGCCGGTTATCTTATCCTGATCGATCCGGACAAAACAAACGCCGGGATGCTGCCCGGCGTTATCAGCCGATCCATAGAAGCCGGCGTCGATGCATTTTTAGTTGGCGGCAGCTTACTTTTAACTCCGGATTTTGACGCCTATCTGAAAACATTCAAAAAATATTCTGTCAATACGCCGGTCATTATTTTTCCCGGCAGTTTATACCAGATTTCCGCACAGGCGGATGCCATTTTATTTTTATCATTACTCAGCGGCCGCAATGCCCAGTATATCATCGGAAGCCAGGTCACTGCGGCTCCCATCATTCATAAATTAAACCTGGAAGCCATATCCACGGCTTATTTTTTAATTCAGTCGGGTATGTCAACTTCCGCTGAGTTTATGTCCGGCACGACGCCGTTGCCTGCACACAAGCCGGAAATTGCCGTAGCCCATGCACTGGCTGCACAGTATATGGGATTTAAAACCATCTATCTCGAAGGCGGCAGCGGCGCGGAACGATCGGTGCCGGAAGAAATGATTTTCGCCATTTCACAGAACGTAGAAACACCCCTCATTGTTGGCGGCGGCATTCGCACGCCGGAAACCGCCGCAAAAAAAGTGCAGGCCGGTGCTTCGTTTATTGTAACCGGAAATATCCTCGAGTCGAACAATGATCCCCATGTTATTCGGGCTTTTGCCGAAGCCATCCACCAAAAATAGTCACATTATGAAAGATACACAGCAATTTATCAAATCACATGTCCGGGAAAGTGCCCGTGTTAAAAATCTTATCCCGGAAAAATGCAGTACGGAAATTGACCAGGCTGTGAATGCCATAGTCCGCTGCTTTGAGAACGGCGGGAAACTGCTGCTTTGCGGTAACGGAGGCAGTGCCGCAGATGCCCAGCATATCGCTGCCGAATTCATTATTCGACTCAGTCATGATATAGTCAGACCGGGATTACCGGCTATCGCCTTGACTACGGACACATCAATTCTGACTGCCGGCGGTAATGACATCGGTTTTGAGAACGTTTTTAACAGGCAGGTTGAAGCCCTTGGGAAAAAGGGAGATATTTTTTTGGGTATTTCAACCAGCGGCAATTCTAAAAATATTTTATTGGCTGTGGAAACCGCCAAAAAGGCCGGAATGAAAACAATTGCCCTGCTCGGCGGATCGGGCGGCAAAGCAGCTGCGCTTTTCGATATATCGATCCGAATTCCTTCCGAAAATACGCAACACATCCAGGAAGGCCATATCACGGTTGGCCATCTCATTTGCGAGCTGGTTGAGCGCGCGTTATTTGCCTGAGCCTCAGCTTATATCCTGCTAAAAATTTTAGCTATTGCTGAAAATAAAAATCCCCGGTTAAAGAAGTGGACTCCCATGGTGTCTGCTTATTACCGGACTGTTCCATCACTGTCTTGCGCACGCGCTTAAATACATCCTCTATGGTTAATCCCTTAGCGGAAATATGTTTGAGCAGCGCCGAAGTATAAAGTCCGTTTTTACCTGAGCCATCGGAAGCCGTATTACCAGGCGCCGTGGCGTAAGCAATCAGTGAGCCTGACGGCGCATTCATGAAAGCCAGCCCCTTACCGGAACCGGAACGGCGCCAGCTCCTTTCGAAAGGATTATTACGACAGGCGTCAAGAATAACGATATTTGCCTTTGAGCCGGCGCTTTCCATTTTTGCCAGTATCCGATCCGCCCGGACACAGTCATACTCGGCATCCTGTTCATTATCCAGCTTTGCATCCACCGGTATCAGATAATTATTTCCATTGACCTGAACGCCATGTCCGGCATAGAAAAACAAGCCGACATCGTAGTTATCCAATCGTTTTCCGAACTCATCCATGGCCATTTTTAACGCTTTCTGGGTACAATTTTCGCGCTTAATTACATCAAATCCCAAACTGCTCAGCGTTTCCTGCATAGCACGGGCATCATTAACAGGATTGGCGAGACTGCCGCCGTATTGGTATTCGGAATTACCAACAATAAGAGCCAGGCGCTTGTTTTTCAACAAAGATGCAAAGCCACTAAAATCAAGGCTTTCATTATAATAATTAAATGTTTTACTCGCGGACAAAAATTTATTATCCGTTGCCTTAACCGTGATTGTATTATTACCCGAATCGAGCGGGATATCTGCGGAAAAGGATCCTGCCCGTCTTAAGTCCGCCTTGATACCATTAACCTCTACACTGCGGATGCCATCCGAATCGCTAACAGTTCCGGCCACATGCAATGTTTTCGCAGACTTTTTTTTCATTCCTCTGTCCAGATCGGGCGAAGTGATTACAATATTAGGCGGGGTATTGAGTGTTTGCTCTTTAAAATCAGCGGACTTGGAAATAACATCGCTGGCAATATTATTATAAAATTTTACGATTAATACGCCAACATCGTTCTTGAAGTATAGTTTATTGATACCGTTTCCATAGGGATGCCCTGTGCCGGGCAAATCGGCATATTCTATTTCGTTCAGCTTGCCAAAAAGAAAAAGGCGCACCTGGGATTTGCTTTTTCCAAGGATATCTGCAGACAGCTTGCCTTTAAAATTTCTTCTGACTTCAATGTAATCCTTATGGGTATAAAAATAGAAATCATGATTTAGATAAAATACCCCGCCGCCATAATTTATATCGCTTCCCTCTTCTGTTTCGCCGGTAAAACAGGGCAGTTTCGATTTAACCAGATACATGGGCGCATCCGGTTTTAAACCATTAAGTGTTCCTTTTTTAAGATCAAAATAGAGGTTAGTGCATGGATCGGATACATCCTGCACATTATAGTCATTATCCGGCGTATCCTGCGCAAATCCCAGGCTACCGAGAGTCCATGTCGTGATTATGAAAAGGAGTATCGTTATATTTGAGGTTTTGTAAAACATGAAGCTTCCTCCCCCATGCATTTGTCATCGCATGATTAATAATACTCGATTTGATTCAGTTATTTGAAAGATAAGGCGATCCCCTTGTGAAATCAATGTATAATTGCAAAAACATGCCTGTTCCTGGACGTAAATTTAAAATTTCAATCCAATGTCAGGGCCGCGTATTACGTGAAAATTAAAGCTGAACTTCATCATGAATCAGTATTTATGGGTTCCGGAGTGTAACGACCGATATACATGCCCCGCCTCTTCCGGTTTAAATATCCCCATATTAAGACAATAAGACAATAAGACATATAGATATCCATCCTAACCCGGATTCACCCCGTGGAATAATATGTCTGTTATGTTGCATTTGCCCAGTATCTTCAGGGATTCCACGGGGTAAACCGGAATAGTTTTTTTATTTAAATAATCCATGCCATGCCCCACTCCTTCCCCTGCCCAATCCCGTCCGGGCGGGACGAAGGGGTGGGGGATGCTTTGCTTACTATTGAACGCCCTTTGTTTGTTTAATCATGCCTTTGTGTGTTTGCAAAATCATGGATGTTTCAT
>CAYXRA010000286.1:0-4423 GCA_964467525.1 uncultured Calditrichaceae bacterium | reverse complement strand
GTATTCCCTTTTTATTTGAATTTTTCATGGTTATAGCTTATGAATGATTTTTCATAAATTTTAATTTAATCAAAATGATATTAAGAATTCAAACGAAATATCATTTGATCTCATTTATATTATTTATGCCATATTAGTTTATTCAGAATACACATAACTACACGCCGGTATTGAATCGGGGAAACAGACAATCAGTTCAGGCAGAAGTCAGAGATCAAAGGTGAGACGTTTAAACTGAAATTTAAATAACTAAATTCATTCTTATTGTCATCAAAAGTCAGAGGTTAAATGTGAGAATCAAAGTTAAAGAATTTCGTGTTTCAGACTATCGTGGCTGCTGCTCACTGCTCACATCTCACTTTTCACGTCCAACGGACAGAAAAATTTGAAGGTTACCGCTGCCATAATTATCTTTCATCTTGTCTGAAACCTGGAGGAGTTTATATGCTGATTTTTAAATGGATTAACAAAAGTATTCCGGCAATATTGACCGGATTACTGCTTTTTGCCCTGCCGCTGTTCGCTCAGCAGAATGTGCAGGAACAGATTAAAGCCGCCGGCAGTGCTGCGGACTATCCCGGCGCCAATATCGTAACCATTTTCGACAGCACCGCGGTCGATGTTAAAGACAGCGGATTGAGTTATGTCAACTTTCACCGCCTGGAAAAAGTGCTGACCGCTAAAGGGGCGCTGGACCTGCGGGTGATCAAAATGGATTATGATCCGCTGTCCGCTTATGTAGAAATTCGCGGCGTGAATATTTACCGCAAAGACGGCACTGTGGATAAACTGGACATTGAAAAAGTGCAGGACTATCCGGCGCCGGCACGGGCCATCTACTGGGGCGCCCGTAAAAAAATGATTGAAGTCGGTCACCTGGAGCCGGGCGACGCCGTGGAAGTGTTTTTGTTCCGCAAAGGTTTTACCTACGCCCTCCTCGGCGATGAAACGGATGACGAACGCTATATCCCGCCGATGCGCGGTCATTTCTATGATATCGTGCCTTTCTGGACCTCCCATCCCGTGAAGGAAAAGGTCTACCAGGTGCACATGCCCAAGGATAAACCCCTGCAGTTCAAAGTATACAACGGCGAAGTACAGACGGCGCTTGAATTTTTGGATGAAAAAAATCTGTACACATTTCGAAAAACCGATATCACGTCCTTCAAACGGGAAGTGAATATGGTTTCACCATCCGACGAAGCGACCAAACTGCTACTTTCCACCAGTCCCGACTGGTACGCCAAATCAAAATGGTTTTACGGCGTCAACGAGGATTACGGCAGTTTTGAATACACCCCTGAAATCAAACAAAAGGTGGATGAAATTCTGGAAGGGGCGGACAGCGAGGACGAAAAGATTCACCGCCTGACCCACTGGGTGGCCGATGAGATCCGCTACTCCGGTTTAACCATGGGGCCCGGCGAAGGCTACACGCTGCACAAGGGTGAAATGACTTTTCGTGACCGTTGCGGCGTTTGCAAAGATAAGGCCGGGATGCTGGTCACCATGCTGCGCGCCGCCGGATTCGAATCGTACGCGGCGATGACCATGGCCGGATCGCGCATCGATTACATCCCCGCCGATCAGTTCAATCACAGCGTCACTGTAGTCAAACGCTCCGACGGCACATATCAATTGCTCGACCCCACCTGGGTGCCGTTTGTGCGCGAGCTGTGGTCCAGCGCCGAACAGCAGCAGGAGTACCTGATGGGTCTGCCCGACGGCGCCGATCTGGCCACCACGCCGATCTCGCCGCCGGAGAATCATTATTATAAAATTAACGGCAATTCAAAAATTCAGGAAGACGGCACGCTGGAAGGCCGCTTTACCATCGAAGCCGAAGGGCAATCAGATGCCCGTATCCGGCGCATGCTGGTTCGTAGTTTCAAAAATCAATGGCTGCCCTTTTTTGAAGAAGAAATGCTCAGGCAGTTTCCGCAAATGAAAATCGAAAATGTCAAATTCGACGATCCCTACGATTACAGCGATCCGATCAAAGTGGAAATTGAATATACCATACCCGGTTATGCCCTGGTCACGGATGACGAAATCATTTTCACGCCGCTGGTGGCTTCCAACCTGTTTCATCACGGCTACATCAACGATCATCTGTTCATCAATACGTCGCTGGAAGAACGGCAGTACAATTTCCGCACGCGCGGTTCCAAACTGATCGAGCTGCGCGAGGTCGTAAAACTGCCCAAATACAAAAAGGCGCTGGCCGTTCCCGAAGCCGATCCGGTTAAAGGCAGCGGCGCCGATTTTGAAGGCGGTTATGACCTGAAGGGCCGCAACCTCAGTCTCTATGAAACGGTGGTGTTGAAAAAACGCATTTACGAGCCGCAGGACTGGCAATCCTTTCGTCAGGCGGTGCTGGCCCAGAAAAAATTCGCCGAAGAAAAAGTTATCTTAAGCCGTTAGTCTGAATTTATAATCGGAGTGTTAAAAATGATAAAAAATATAATGATCACAACCCTTCTGCTCTGCAGCCTGCTTTTCGCGGCCAATGAGGATGCCGATGCGGTTTATCAGAAAATTATCAAAGAATATCAACTGAAAGCAAACGGTGATATGGTTTATCACCACAGCCATCGTATCAAGCTGCTCAGCTATATGGCCTTTTCCGGAAGATACGGTGAAACCTTCATCGTTTATAATCCTGAATACCAGAAGCTGAATATTAATCGCAGTGAAACCACCATGCGCGACGGTACAGTGGTGCCTTCGCCGGAAAATGCCTTTAATGAGGTGCTGCCCCGTTTTGCCCGCGATGCCGCCGCTTACAATCACCTGCGCGAAATGGTGGTTACCCATACCGGTCTGGAAGTGGGGGCGGTGATCGATCTTGAATACGCAATCGAAACGAAAAGCGGATTTCTGCACGGACTGATGGCTGAGGAATCCCTGGCCGGGGATGCGCCGATTGAGGAATTAATTATCCGGGTCATCATTCCGCAGGATAAGAATCTGAATTATCAGTTGTTTGGCAGCGATGTTGAACCTGTGAAACGCAGCGAAGGGGGCAACACCGTTTATGAGTGGACATTCCAAAATTTGGATGCCATTGTTTACGAATCGTTGCGGACGCATGGTGCGGCACTGGTTTTCAGCACGGTGGATGACTGGGATACGGCATTGCAGCCTTTACATGAAGCTTATCGGAAAAACGCATTGCCGGCGAAGCTGATCAGCGATTTGTCCGGCCAAACAACACGCTCGGCAATGGAGCAGGTGCTGCAGTTGCAGAAAACGATTGTGAATGAAATGGCCACGTTCCCGGTGCCGCTGGCGGCGATCGGTTACCGCTTCCGCAATTCTGCCGACGTGTGGCTGTCGAACGGGGGCACCGAACTGGAAAAAGCGGTGTTGATGGCCGATGTACTCACTGAGATGGGCATCAAGGCCAGGCCGGTTCTGGTATCCGGCACGGCCAAAAGTCCGGGTGAGGTGGTTTGTCTGCCGGCCTATCATAAAGCAGTCGTCTGCGTCGATCCCGACAGCAGCCAAAAGTATTTCCTGTCTGTGGATGATTTAAATGACGTCAGCCTGGTTTACAGACATCCCGGTCACCAGGTGCTTCCTCTCAGCAAATCGGAAAAACTGACTGCTCAATTTCCGGGACTTAAAGATCAGAAAAATGTCAGCGCCATGCAGGCCCATATCCAAATGAATAAAAGCGGCGAAAACATGACAAAGGTTAGTCTGGAACTTAGCGGCGCGGCCAATCCTTATTTGAAAATTCAGCGCGACGGCGGCGATCCGGAAACACTGTTCAAACGAGTCTGCAGGCAGGAACTGAAATCGGTCAAGCTGCGCCAGTTATCATCGGAACAAATGCGGGCAGAGGCTGAATTCAGCGGCGCCCCGGAAATGAAAGCACAGGAAAGTTACCGTTTCTTATCTCTGATGGAAAATCCTTACGGCATAGCCGGGCTCAATCTGCCGACGCTGACCCAGACCCGCTATTCAGCGCTGGAACTGCCCTACAATAATTTCAGCGAAAAATACAATTTGACGATTGAAATACCCGATAACATGTCGCTGGTAACCGAAGCGGTAGATATTGAGGAAGTGCATCCGGCGGGCAAGGTGGTGATTAAAATTAGCAGCGATGAAAATCAGATTAACATAAAGCGTCAGTTTGTTATCAATGAAAAGGTAATTTCGAAGGAAGCTTATCCGGACTTTTTAAAATTATGGCGTTTATGGCAGGCGCCAAACTACCGCGAGCTGGTTTTCAGGGAAAATTGAGCAAGTGACAAAAGGCTAACCGCAGTAACGGTTGGCCTTAAGTTAATAAATTGGTCTGGTATCCCATCTGTCATAGAGTGAACTTAACTGTTATTCCGTATGCCCCGGTTATTCGGGGCAGATAAGTTTTTGCGTAATTTGTATTTAATGGATTCTTTTGACAGATTAT
>CAYXRA010000285.1:0-4425 GCA_964467525.1 uncultured Calditrichaceae bacterium | reverse complement strand
ATTTCGGGCCATTCGGTAGATCCGGTTGACCTGCCCACAGAATTGTGGACTGTTTTCGGCATCGGATTTATCGGATACGGTTATTTGCGTACCGTGGAAAAAACCGGGAAGAAAATTCCAAAACCGGGAGCGTAGGCGGGAAGGTTGCAGGCATAAGGCAAAGGATCAGACAATCAGGCGGAATTGCGGCTGGCGTTGATATTGCCGTAAAGAGACCGCCTGACAATTTTTTCATAAATCTCTTTTTTGTCTGTATTTTGTTCAATTTTTTGCAGGGCATACTGCTGAATCACCAGTAAAGGCAGAACAATCCGCTCGCGGATTTCAACTGAATTTCTGGAAATCGGCTCTTCCGCCATCAGCCCGGATAATCCTGAAATGTGCAGCATCATTTCTTTCGCCAGCTTGTATTCATCATACAGCAAATTCCAGAATTCGGTGAAGGCTTTATCTTTGGCGATATAGGCCGTGAGCGCAAAATTACATTTTTTCAGGGCCATCATACTGTTGAGAATCATCGCTCTGAAAAACGGAACATCTTTGAAAAGCGCTTTCAACTGCCCGGATTTACCATCATCGATCAACGATTTGAGCGCGGTACCGATGCCGTAATATCCGGGAACATTCTGTCGCAACTGGCTCCAGGCGCCGACAAATGGAATGGCCCGTAAATCTTCCAATGCCAAACCTCCCTTGTTGCCCCGTTTTGTGGGCCGGCTGGCGATGTTCGTTTCACCGTAAAACCTGAGGGCGCTTTTACGCTCCAAATAGGGGACAAACATTTCATGATTTTTTAATTGATTGTATTTTTCGAAACTGATCATCCCTAATTCTTCAATCAGATTTCTTAATTCCCCTGGTATCTCATTAACCCCGCTGGCAAGACGATTGGACAATCCCGCGGTCAGTAACTGTTCGCAATTATGTCTAAAGTGATCTGTCGTTCCGTATTTGCTGGTGATCGTTTGTCCCTGGATCGTAAGCTGTATGGCATGATTGGCAATCCTGTTTGTCTGCGCGGCATAAAAACGATGCGTTTTACCACCGCCTCTGGCCGGAGGGCCGCCGCGGCCATCGAAAAAGATCGCCTTAACATCATGCTGATCACAAACTTCGGTCAGAGTTTCTTTTGTTTTGAAAATCGACCAGTTGGCCTTGAGATAGCCCCCGTCTTTTGTGCCGTCGGAAAAGCCCAGCATCATGGTTTGTTTATCATGGCGATTTTTTAAATGGTCCCGGTATTGCGGAATTTCGAATAATGCATTCATGATTGAACCGGCATGCTTCATGCCTTCCATTGATTCAAATAATGGAACAAAGTCGAATGGCATCCTGCCCTTATTCCATCCGCACCATCGGAAAAGAGCAAATACAAATAACACGGAAAAGATATTTTCAGAATGGCTGATGATATAACGGTTACAGCCTTCAGAACCGTTTTTCTCCTGAATGTCGCCGAGTAGTCCGATAAGCCGGAGTGTATCACGGATAATGTCATCTTCAAATTTTTCAGGATCGATATCAAAATTTTCGTGGATTAGTATGCCGATCAATTCATCCCGTGTCAGCTCATCAAGGTTGTGTTTAATCCTGTTCTCGTTATTCAAAATTTGCTCGACGGCCTGCTCATGGACATCATGATTTTGACGGATATCAAGTACAGCAAAATGGGTTCTGAATATTTTAACTTTATCGATAAGAGCATCCAGATCTTCGAGATAGAGACTATTATATTTTTCTGTAATCAATTGTCTGATCTTGTACAGGGGATTGATAATATCTTCAAAAGACATCGCCCTGCCGGGATCGAACATGACGGGATACAGCTTCGCTCTGAGATCCGAAACGATGTCTTCCACTTCCCTGAATGTTAATTTGCGTTCCAGATTTTTCACATCCTGATAATAACATTTCATCAGGGTCAGGCGCAATTCATCAGCCACGGCCAGGGTGACATCGGAAGTGACGTACGGATTGCCATCGCGATCACCGCCCGGCCAGAATCCGAGTTGAATGATTTCGGGATTATCAAATGCACCATCCGGAATATTTCTCTTGATCGATGCATACAGGTCGCCGACGGCATCATAATACACATTGCGCAGAAAATAAATGATGTTCCTTGCTTCATCAAAAGGCGTCGGTTTTTTGGTGTTAACCAGAGAAGTCAGTCCCAGTTGTTGCAGAGTGATGTCAATTCCATTGATATCGTTTTGATCAATCAGGCTGCGCAGGCGGCCGATGATATCCAGAACCGCCGGGGTATAGAATTGTGTAGGATGAGCCGTGAACACAATGCGGGCGCGGAAATTGTTTAATTCTTTGGCCAGCTCCTCTACATCCTTTTTGTTTACGGCTACATGAATAAAATCTTTTAGCGAAACATCTTCCCCGTGACTGGTTAACTCCGGGAAGGCGGCATCTTCGACACTATCATAAAGCACGATTTGACGCTCGATGTACTGAATCACCCGGAACATGAAATCGATTTTTTCCTCTTCGGAACTGATACCGGCATGGGTTTTGAAAAATGCGTTCATGATTTCCTGTGGCTCGCTCTCCGATGTCAGTCCCTTTTGACAGCATTTCTGCAGCAACGGAATCAGCATGCCAATATTGCTTACTTTCCGGAACGGCAGATTCAGAAAAAGACTATTATAGACATCAAATTTATTTTTGACAGCTTTTTCAAACGCTCTGACACGAAGTGATTTAATCATTTTGACCGCTTATTTTAAAATGAATATTTCTATCAGGTTATTGAATGAAACGTTTATTGACGCTAAAGTATTCAATATCAAACCAAATAGCAAAGTGATTTGAACGCAGTGCCACCGGAATACATGAACAGTTTGAATTCATCCCGCCCGGTTCGCTGCCATTGGAGACCCACCCCCTTACCCCTCCGTTGGAGGGGAATTATTTCTGCCAGTCCTTCAAAACGGTTTCGGCCGCATGGTAGCCGCACATACCGTGTACGCCACCGCCTGGCGGTGTTGATGACGAACAGAGGTACATCCGGGGCTGATTTTTATTATTGCGTAGCGGAATCCGGTATGGATTCCAGCGCAGGGCAGGACGGGTAAACATCTGTCCCAGGTCCTGAACACCGCCGTTGATATCACCACCAACATAATTGGCATTATAAGCTTCCATCTGCTTTGCCGTAAAAACATGGCGGGCCAGAATCCGCTTGCCGAATCCGGGTGCAAAACGTTCCACCTGCTTTTCGATGAGGTTTGAGACGTCCCGCCCGGAATTATGGGGAACATGGCAATAGGCCCAGGCCGTATGCTTACCCTCGGGAGAACGGGTGGGATCGAACAGGCTGTGCTGGGCCAGCAGCACAAAAGGAATTTCGGGAATCTTTCCGCCCCAGACCTCTTTTTCAGCCTTAACAATTTCTTCTAGTGTTCCGCCCAGATGGACTGTTCCAGCCCGACCCACATCCGGATTCGCCCAGGGAATGGGACCATCGAGGGCCCAGTCTACCTTGCAGACACCAGGTCCATAGCGGTAACGACACAGTTGTCGGCGATAAGAAGAAGTAAGCATATTTCCGGCAATTTTTATTAAACCTACTGGTGACAGGTCGAATATAACCGCACGCGATTGGGGGAGATCTTCCAGTGCAGTGATTTTTCTATCCACCGTGATTTTACCCTTTAGGGTTTTAAGGTAAGCGGCAAGAGCTTCCGCAATGCGCTGCGATCCGCCTTTGGCCATTGGCCATCCCACACCGTGGGCAAGTATATGCAGCATCAGTCCGAAAGCCGCACTTCCCGGACGTCCGAGCGGCAGGATGCTGTGCGCGCTCATCCCGGCGAACACGGCCCGGGCGCGTGTTTCCCGAAAATGAGAACGCGCCCAGCCATTGGCAGAACGCAGGGCCTGCAAACCGAAACGGGTCATCTTTAGCGGATGCTTCAGCGGCAGGGGCAAGGGACCAAGCAGATCATCCAGCAATCCCTGCCAGTTGCTTAAAAGCTTACCAAAGGATTTTTTATAGGCATCCGCATCGGCCCCCATTCCGGCAGCGGTTGCTTCCAGTGACCGGTGAACCAGTGCCGCTTTTCCGTAGTCCAGCGGATGGGCCAGTTGAATTTCAGGATAAATCCACTCCAGGCCGAATTGATCCAGCGGCAGTTGACGAAAAAAAGGCGATGCAACGGCCAGAGGATGGATGGCGGAGCAGACGTCGTGCAGGTAGCCTTTCAGGGTGAGTTCCTTTGTCCGTGTGCCGCCGCCGATTGTATTTGCAGCTTCAATTACCTGTACGCGGGCGCCCTTTTGCGCCAGACGCAACGCCGCGGTTAATCCGTTCGGTCCTGTGCCGACAATAACGGCATCGTATTTGGATGTTTTTGTCATCAGTTACCTGTCATAGCTTGCAGATTATTGAATAATTTTCTGATATATAAGCCA
>CAYXRA010000284.1:0-4531 GCA_964467525.1 uncultured Calditrichaceae bacterium | reverse complement strand
ATCTTTTCGGCGGCTGTGGTCCACTGCTTCACAATCTGATGAATTTCAGACTGCAGCAGTTTGCCGTGTATCAAACCGCGCTGGCAGGGTGTGCCTTCCAGCTCGATGACCCGCAGCTGCGTTTTATTTTTGGGCGTGCAAAAAAGAAACAGGAACAGGATGAGCATCGGTAGTAAATTATTTATAATATTTTTCAATTTCATATTTCATGTTTTAAGATTATAAATTTCTAAATTGTTTTGAAATATAACGCATTCAACAATTGGATACTAAAAATATTTTAAATGACAGATTTTATTTAATACTGTTTTGATCACCCATTTTGAAGATGTAAAAGTCTCTTTCATTTACCGGAAATTCCTGTAACGGTAATCGCATATTAACATAATCTTAAAAAAATTTTAACAGTTGAGGCTTACCATATAGTCTTTCACCAGAGGTAAAACAAATCAAAAGGAGGCTTTGATGCATTTAAGGTGTACGTACGTTTTATTCATTTTTCTTCTGTTTTCGTTTGCCGGATTGCTTGCACAAACAGGAGCAATTCAGGGTATTGTATTCGATACGGAAAACAACGAATATTTACCCGGTGCTAACGTTATTTTAAAAGGGCAAACTGTGGGCACATCAAGTGACCGAGACGGTTTTTTCCGCATTGATAATGTAAAACCGGGTGTCTATGCACTTGAAATCAGCTATATCGGCTATGAATCATTCACCGATGAAATTACGGTTAAGGCCGGTGAAAAAACACAGGTTAAAGCAGGTTTAAAACCGACCTATATGGAAGGGGAGACCGTAGTTGTATACGGACAGAGTTTTGGTCAGGCCAGGGCACTTAATCAGCAAAAAACAGCAGATAATATAGTTAATATTGTTGCTTCCGAGCAAATGGGTCGCTTTCCTGATCCTAATTCGGCCGAAGCAATTCAGCGTCTGCCGGGTATTTCCGTACAGCGTGACCAGGGTGAAGGCCGTTATGTGGTTTTACGGGGCACCGCGCCAAGATTAAGTAATGTCACAATCAATGGCGCACAGATTCCTTCCCCTGAAGGCGATGACCGGTTTGTGGCTCTGGATGTGATCCCGGCCGATCAACTGGCTGCTCTGGAGGTAACAAAATCAATTACACCGGAAATGGATGGTGAGGCCATCGGCGGCACGGTGAACCTGGTAACACGTTCGGCATTCGATTATCCCAAACCGACTTTGAAAATCACCTTAGCGCCCGGCTATAATAATTTGATGGAAGACTTCAATTATCAGGGCGCTTTTTCGTATGGCCGCCGCTTTACAGAAGACGGCAAGCTGGGTATTCTGGTCAGCGGAAGCTATTACCGAACCAACCGCGGCAGTGATAACAACGAGATGGAATGGGGCGATGAAGAATTCAACGGAACGGATAGAAAAGTGTTGGAAGCACTGGAAATACGTGATTATGAAGTGATCAGGGATCGAATTGGTCTTTCCTCAACGATTGATTATAAACTAAGCGAAAACTCGTCCTTTTTCTTCCGCGGTACCTATAACCGTTATAGCGATAGCGAAAATCGCCGCCGTTTATTGTTCGATTTCAGCGATGGTGATTATCAATCACAAAATCAGGTTGAACAATTTGTCGCTGAACGAGAGCTGAAGGATCGTTATGAGGTTCAGGATATTTATTCGGTCAGAGCCGGTGGGGAGCATCATTTTAATAAACTGGCTGTTGATTACAGCCTGTCTTATTCATATGCGCAGGAAGATGAGCCGGACCGCCATGATATCGTATTCGAGATGGAAGACCTGAACGGTAGCTATAATATGTCCAATCCCAATACGCCGACCTGGAACATTACCAGTGGTCAGGATATTTATGATCCGGCATCATTTGAATTTAATGAACTGGTTATCGAAAACAATTTAACCACCGATCAGAATCTAACCGGTGGTCTCAACATTGCATATCCCTATTTGCTGGGTGGCAATCGCGGTGAATTAAAATTTGGTCTTAAATATCGTCAGAAACAAAAAGATCGTAATAATAAAGTTGAGATTTACGACTGGGACGGCGCAGACGATCTGACCATGGATCGTCTGGTCGGTGATTTTGAGGATGAAGACTTTCAGGATGGTAAGTATAAAATAGGGCTGTCTCCGGAGCCGGACAAAGTAAAAGACTTCTTCGATAACAATCGTTCCGATTTTGAACTGGAGTTTGATGATACCCGTGAAGATTCCGATGCCGAAGATTTTGAGGCCTCTGAAGATGTGATCGCCGGTTATATTCAGAGTCGATACGATATTGATAATTTACGCCTCCTCGGCGGAGTCCGTATAGAACAAACAAATATCGATTATACCGGTTATGAAGTACAGTTCGATACGGCCGGTGATTATGCTTCCACCGGTAAGGTATCTGAAACCAACGATTATATGCATGTCTTGCCGATGATTCATGCCCGTTACCGTTTGGGAGCAAATACGAATTTAAGAGCAGCATGGACAAATTCCATTGCCCGTCCAAACTATTTTGACCTGGTGCCTTACCGTCTGATCAATCGTGAAGATGAAGAAATGGAAATCGGTAACGTAGCACTCGATGCAACTGAATCAATGAACACGGATTTGATGTTTGAACATTACCTGGAATCGCTGGGAATCATTTCGGCCGGTATTTTTCATAAAAATATCACTAATTATATTTTCATTCAGCAATATGAAATCAGCGGCGGCGAATACGATGGCTACGAAGTGGAACAGCCGGTGAATGCCGGTGATGCTCAATTGTTCGGTATCGAGCTAAGCCTGCAACGCCGTTTCCACTGCCTGCCTGGTTTTCTCAATGGATTGGGCATCTATGCTAATTATACCTACACATGGTCGGAAACAGAAATTGATGGCCGCGATGATAAAATTAGTCTGCCCGGTCAGGCTAAGCATACCGGTAATTTTGCGCTTTCTTATGAAAAATACCGCTTCTCAGGACGTGTTGCATTGAACTGGCATGGAGAATACATTTCTGAAGTAGGCGAGGAAGCCATGGACGATGTCTACTATCGCGATCATTTTCAGGTTGATGTTTCGGCAGGTTATCAGATTATGCCCAACTTAAGTATATTTGCGGAATTTATTAACCTGAATAATGAACCATTACGCTATTATATGGGCGAATCCTCACGTCCGATCCAGCGCGAGTTCTATTCATGGTGGAGTCATCTCGGTGTTAAGTGGGAAATGTAACTTATATTTTTAAAGCCCATCTTTGAAAGGATGGGCTTTTTTTCATATTTTAAACGCAAAACAGCATCAATAATTATTTCATAACTATTGATACAGTTAAAAAGAGGATTTCAGTCTTGAGAAACGACTTTGAAACAAAGTTTTAAATCATGGCAAAATGCCGGATTATGAAAGAAAAGCGAGGTCTCTATGATGCGTTTTACTTCAATCTTTTTGATTTCATTGATTTTTATTTTATCCTGCCAGTCAAATAAAAATACGGACAAGAGCGATCAGGTTAAATCGCTGTCGGCCGTATTCGTGACCAAGCATGATACGGTTCGGAATGTGGACTCACCGGCAATATGGCATGGCGGGCCGGATCAGCACTGGCTTTTGACCACGGCCAAATCAACAAACACCATCCTCATCAACGACGCTGTCAGCGGTGAATTGATAGCCGAGTTGGGTACGTCTGAAACATATGCGGATCTGGCCCGGCCCAACGGAATCGCTGTAATCAATGATTACATGTTCGTTGTTGAACGCGATAATCACCGCGTGCAGATATTTAAACTGCCCTCACTGGAATCGGTTGGACAGTTCGGCAGCAGTGAGCTGATCTGGCCATAC
Source organism: uncultured Calditrichaceae bacterium (assembly GCA_964467525.1). Taxonomy (GTDB): domain Bacteria; phylum Calditrichota; class Calditrichia; order Calditrichales; family Calditrichaceae; genus CAYXRA01. Next base: position 697 of record CAYXRA010000284.1, on the reverse strand, counting down.
GGCATTGTTTTTTATGAGGTAACCGATGATACCTTCATGGTTTATATTACCGATGACTATCCGGTTGCCGATGAAGAAAAGGATTTAACGACTAATTATTCAAACCGTGTAAAACACTTTACGCTTTCCTTCAAGGAAGGTAGTTTTAACGCGGTTTTTAAAGGTGCATTCGGTGATTCAACCAAACAGGGGTTGTTAGAGGTGGTGGAATCCATTGCTGTTGATCCTGAAAACCATAATCTGGTCATAGCCGATGAGCAGACAAAAAATTTGAAAGTATACGATACAGAAGGGAACTTCACCGGTAAAACATTTGGCGATGGCCGTTTTACCGGAGAGCCGGAAGGCATTGTTCTAATCACAAACGGGGCATCGGATGGTTATTGGATATGCACCGATCAGCATGATGTTACAAATCGGTTTATGGTGTTTGACAGAAAAGATTTCAGGTATGTGGGTGCGTTTGAATGTCCGGCGATAAAGAACACCGACGGTATAGCTGTTACACAAAGCGCATTCGAACCATTCACAAAAGGCGCTTTTTATGCAGTTCATGATGACGGCAGCATCGGGGCAATAGACATGCGGTCAATTATTAAGGCGCTGGGATTAAAAGCAGAGTAGTTATATTTTTGATTTGACCTATTCTCCGTCAAATTTGAAGATAACGTCGAAGCCGTTGTATTTGGAGTTGCCC
>CAYXRA010000283.1:0-4531 GCA_964467525.1 uncultured Calditrichaceae bacterium | reverse complement strand
GCCCGGTTGCCGGGATGGGATTATACCTCACCGGCGGCCTATTTTGTAATCATCTGCACCCATAACCGGATTTAAAAATTTTTTGCCAAATGCGTTAACGAAATCAATTCAACCTCATGACCATTAATCCGTTTTTTGTAAGGTTCATTAATCATTGGGCTAATCACATAATTGCGCCCGCGCGGATAAATGTGCCGGAATGTTTTTAAAGATTTTGTCTGATATTGTGCAGGATTAATTTTACATTCAAAGGTATCGATGTTGCCGTTCTGGTCTTTAATCACAAAGTCAATTTCATTTTTTGTTTTATCACGCCAGTAGTGGATGGGAAAAGGTTGCATTGCGGACAGGGTATACAGCGCCAGATGTTCCCACAGATAGCCGCGGTCTTCGGGACGAATATTTTGCCATCCTTTGAGCAAAACCACAAAACCCGTATCAAAACCGAAAATTTTAGGCCTTTGGGTAATTTCCTTTCTGCCGCCGCCGTGAAACGGATAAATGACATATGTTGCATGAGCAATGTGTAAGGCTTCTATGTGTGACATCACGGTTGGCCGGCTGAGTCCACTCAGCTTCGCCAGTTGTGTATAATCCGCCAGGCTCCCGCTTTGCCTCATAATCAATTTTAACAGATTAAGAAAACCGGTCCGGTTGCGTATTGAAAATAATTCCTGAATATCACGGGCATAAAAACTGTCGATCCATTCCGTATAAAATTGCGGCTGGTAGTGTTCGCTGAGCAGCATCTCCGGCAACCCACCGCGCATCAGGCGGTAATCTAAATCGGATATATTAAAAGCCCCGACGCACTCCTGCCAGAGAACGGGACAAAGATGAATCGATGTTTTTCTGCCGGTAAGACTGTCCCGGAATTTTTCCGTTGCAGCCAGGGTGGATGATCCGGTGGCAATAATGCGCAGGTGCGGATATGCATCGGCGGCTATTTTGAGAACGATGCTCGGATTATCCAAACGATGAATTTCATCAAAAATAATAGCGGCGTCTTTTTTTTGACCAGCCAGATAAAACTCAGGATCTTCCAGTTGACGCTGAACGGAAGGCAAATCGCAGTTTAAATAAACCGCATCCTTTATCATTTTGACCAGCGTTGTTTTCCCAACGCGCCGCACGCCGGAAAGCCAGACAATCGGACGCAGCTTCCAGGCTGATTGAATTTGCTCCAGCCAAAAGTTTCTTCTTACCATACGAAACCCTATTTTACAAAAACAAGTACCAAATGTAAAATATAGCTGCGTTAAGGTCAAGCTTTATCATCCGCGATGAAAAAGAATTTTACCGCATTGCCGATAATATCCGCAACAATCCGGCAAAATGGGCGGAGGACCGCTATCACCCGGATAATGAATTGGATGGAGAATAATTTTGCGTTGTTGGTGTCGTCGATCATTTGTACAACAGAAATATTTCATCATCTTTTATTTAATGTATCCTGCTGTATACAGCGGATAAAAGACGAGTTTCTGCTCACGGATTTCAGCATAAGGGCGCTCCGATAAAACAATGCCCCGGCTGATCTGAGGGTAGCTCTGCAGTAATAAATGCAGGCTTTTTAATCTGCCCGCTGCGCCGCTTTTGACTTCGATGGGGATAACCCGTCCCTTATGTTCAATCATATAATCCACTTCGGCGGTACTGCTTTTGGCGTCGCGTGACCAGTAATAAATGGGCTCAAGGCCGGCTGCCAATAATTCCTGACCCACGAACTGTTCGGCGAGGGCGCCGCGATACACATCCATTAAAGAAGCAGCCGACATATCCATAGTCCATGCCGATCCGCACAGGTGCTGCATCAGGCCGATATCGAGTATCAGCGCTTTGAATTTTCGTTCCGATGCCGCTGCACCGAGCGGCTGACCGGCGCCGGATACGGCCGGTATTTTATGGATCAGGCGGGCCATGGATAATAATTCAAACGCTTTTTTATTTGTTGGCGGTGTAAAGCCTTCGGCGAGACGTGTGTATTTAATCTGCTGTCCTGTAAATTTTGCTGCATTACTCAATACCGCATTCAGACAGCGTTTGTCAGCATAAGGCGCATATTTTGCAAAATCAGCGCGATACGTTTCGATAAGATTTTGCTGAATCCCGGAAACAGCCTTTAGTCTGCCCGATTCGGCGTAGGTTTTTACACATTCAGGCATGCCGCCGATAAAAAAATATTTACGCAACGTCTCAAGCAGCGTGCGGTGCACAGCATCGGAAAAATCGAATTGTCCCGACTGAAGTGCCTGTGCCATTTTATCCATGCCGGTTGCTAAAAGGAATTCGCTGAAATTCATGGGATGCATATAAATAAACTGCACTCTTCCTACCGGAAATGATATTTCTTTAAATGCAAATTCCAGCAGCGATCCGGCAGCAATAACATGAAGCCCGGGCATATCTTCGTAAAAATAACGCAACGCCATAAGCGCGCGCGGACAGCTCTGGATTTCATCAAAGAATACGAGATCTTTACCGGTCTCAATAGTGCGATTCAGCACCAGTTCCAGATCGGCAATAATTTGCCGGACATCAAAATTTTTTTCAAAGATAGCATGCCATTCCGGATGCTTTTCAAGATCGAAGAGGTGAACGCGTCCGTTAAAATATTTCTGCCCAAAGTCCATTACAGCCCAGGTTTTACCAACCTGACGCGCACCGCGCACGATTAAAGGTTTACGTCCGGGATCGTTTTTCCAGTCACGCAATTGGTCAATAACAAAACGCTTCATATTTAAGCCTTTTAAAATACAAGGTAAAATTAAAACATATATTTTTAAAAAACAAGGTAAATAATTGGTTTATTATTTTTATTCCCGGGTAATTGCGTGGTTGTGTTGAAGAAAATGGTAGAGACGGCCCGGCGGGCCGTCTCTATGGTGGTGTGAAATTTTCCGTTCTGCCCCGGCCAATGGATTTGGTTTTTATTTTGTTGGCGTAGAGACGTCCCGCCGGGACGTCTCTACAACGTTTTGTCAAAAATCATCAATACAAATAATAAAAACGTGGTTTTCACCAAAATCCAAATTTAAATTCCGGCCATGACCGAATTATTCCAAAACAAATACCGCATTCCATCGGCGCGGTTACGGGGATGGGATTATGCCGCACCCGGCGCCTATTTTGTTACTATTTGCACGCACAACCGCGTTTGCTGGTTTGGGGATGTGCACCGGGCCAAAATGGTGTTGTCTGAAATCGGGGAAATTGCAAATGAATATTGGCGGAATATTCCAAATCATTTTGAAAATGTGCAATTGGGCGAATACGTGGTAATGCCGAACCATGTTCACGGTATTGTTATTTTAACAGAAATAAATGGTCAGGGTGATGGTAGAGACGTTGCATGCAACGTCTCTACAACCGACCCAACCAATACAACCGATTCGACCAATATAACGGATGCAATGGATACAACGGGACGGGCAAATGAAAAAACCAAAAACATGTCCAAAATATCGCCGAAATCAAAATCCCTGTCAACCATCATGCGTTCCTATAAATCGGCGGTCAAAAAATGGGCCGGCGAAAACAAACACCCCCGGTTCCGCTGGCAAACCCGGTTTCACGATCATATCATCCGCAATGAAAACGAATTTTACCGCATTGCAGATTACATCCGCAACAATCCGGCAAAATGGGCGGAGGACAGGTATCACCCGGATAATGATTTGGGAGGATAATAATTTTGCGTTTTTGATGCAAAGACGCAATGCATTACGTCTCTACCATTTCAATATGCCGTGTTTAATCTGGTATTTGATGTTTTGGCGGGCTTTGGTCAGCGAAATCGAGCGCGGATTGGCGGCGCGGCGGGCGTTTAAATGGAGCAGCCCGCCCAGCAGATATTCCATGAAAGAGGGCACATCCAGATCAGGATTCATAAAATCCTGGTTAATCCCGTCTTTGAAAATTTCTCTTGCCGCTTTGATAAAACGATTATAATATGTCTGCGCCCGGTTTTCCGAAGAGCGCCACAGCCGCACATGTTCATTCATCAGCACAATGGTCAAAGGCGCATTTTTAGAAAAATAATCGAACAGGGTATCGACCATGACGTCTGTTTTTTCAAGGGGATCCAGATGTCCGTTGCTACTAATATCCTGTATCAGATCGGCCAGTTCCTGCCAGACGTTCATTAAAATCGTTTCCAGCAGATCAGCTTTACTCTGAAAATGCAGGTAAACGCTGCCCGTGGCCACACCGGCACGTCCGGCGATACCGGCGATTTTAGCATCCTGATATCCATTCCCGGCGAAAACGGCGATGGCCGCGTTAATGATGTCCTTAGATTTGTCTGCAGGTTGTTTGGGCATGAGTCAATCCCTGTAAATGAATCACGATTCAATATAAGTCTGCATTGCCTTTTTGTCAATCCGGAAATAAAAATCAAATGGCAGGTTGGTTGGGATATAGGGATTGAAATAGTGAATAAATGAAACATCCATGATTTAGCAAACACACAAAGGTATGATTAAATAGAACCCCCCACCCCTTCGCCCCTCCCCCGATGAATCGGGGGAGG
>CAYXRA010000282.1:0-4536 GCA_964467525.1 uncultured Calditrichaceae bacterium | reverse complement strand
GGATTAAACGGATTGGGATAATTTTGGGCCAGTTCACAATTTTCCGGAGTTAAATGATTGCGCTCATTTATTGCTGTGAATCCGTCATAGGAAAATACCCAGAGTCCTTCATAAGAATCGGAGACGTAAATGTAGCCATCCTTGCCAACCACCACATCCTCGGTGACGCCATCGGTATCGAACCAGGCGGTATTGCTGAATGCACTGCCGTTGTAGGTATACGCTCTGATGCCGTCGAGACCATTCGCTAGAAAAATAGTACCGTCAGAATTTACGGTTACATCATTCCCGGCGCCGGCGCCGTCATCGGCATGAGCCGTATTGGTAAAGGACGATCCGTCAAAAGTATAGGCACGCAGTCCGTCATAATCATTTGCCAGGAAAATTGTTCCGTCCGCGGCAATGTCTAGCCCAGAGGCTTTGCTATAGCCGCCGTCGTCAATGTGAGCCACGTTGGTAAAGACATTGTTGCTATATGTGTAAGCGCGCAGTCCGTCAACATCATTAGCTAAAAAAATGGCGCCGTCAGGTCCGACAGCCACATCATTCGCACTGCCGCCCTCGTTAATATTTCCGGCCTCGGTGAACGATGAGCCATCGTAGGTAAAGGCACATAAACCTTCGTTTCCGTAAGCCAGAAAAACGACATTATCCGAATTAACGGCCACACCACTGGCAAAGTTGTAACTTTTCCCGGTCCTGATTGACGCCGTATTGGTAAAAGCTGTTCCGTCGTAGGTATAGGCTACCAGACAGCCCCTTCCGGCGGCGACAAAGATTGTTCCGTCATTTCCAATGGCCACCCTCCAGTGTTCACCGCCCTGGTCGATCGTTCCTTTGTCGATCAGATCAGTGCCGTCAAATCCGTAAGCGCGCAGGCCGCCGTCCCAGTTGGCCAGAAATACGGCGCCGTCGTCGGCCACGGCCAGGCCGTAGGATTCACCAACATCCTTGATATAGGCTGTATTGGTGAATGCGGATCCGTCAAAGGTGTATACATGCAAACCGTGCTTCCCATTGGCAAGGAAAATCGTACCGTCAGACGATACCGTAACATCATGGGAACCGCCGCCAAGTTCATTATAGGATTCGAGCAGAGTGAATGCCGATCCGTCGTAGCTGTATCCTTTAATACATCCGGTGCCATTAGCCACGAATAGATGACCATCGGCGTCCACGGTGACATCGTGATATGTGCCGCCGTCGTTGATAGCGGCAACGAAACTGAATGCCGAGCCGTCATAGGTATAAGCGCGCAGCCCGCCGGCGCCATTGGTCAAAAATACGGTTCCGTCGGCGCCAACCGTAACGCCCATGGAACGATCATAACTGCCGCCGTCATCGATATGCGCGGTATTGGTGAATGTGGACCCGTCAAAGGTGTAGGCGCGCAAGCCATCGCTGTAATTGGCAACATAGATAGTGCCGTCAGCGCCGACATCGATTTCCTGCGGTTTGCCGTTTTCATCGATCGCACCGGTATTCGTAAACGTCGCCCCGTCGAAAGTCCAGGCAAACAAACCGTCGCCGGCGTGAGCGGTATAAATCGTTCCGTCGGTCTGAGGATCGATATCCATCGGACCGCTCACATCACGGTTATGCCCGAGCGTTGTAAATGATGTGCCGTCGAAGCTGAAAGCAAACATACCTTCATCCGTTCCGGTAAAAATTGTCCCGTCGCTGCCCACGCCGACGCTGGACGTTGCGCCGCCTGAGTCAATGCAGGCAATCATCGTCAGAGATGAACCATCATAAGTATAAGCTTTCAGGCCGCTTTTGCCACAGGCCAGAAATACGGTCCCGTCGGCTGCAATAGCGACTTCCGCGGCGCTACCATAATGCGTATTGTGTGCCAGAGGCGTAAGTGTGTTCGGCAGTTGTGCGAAGCCGGCAAAAACCATGCTCATAATTACTACGATAATTAATTGATAAAATTCTTTCATAGATACCTCCATGTTGGATTATGATGAATATTTTTTATTTAATATGATCGTACATGATTATTCCTGAATAACATGATCTGTTTTATCCGGAGACAAATAATCGAAAATGGATATGTCCGATAAAATATAGGATATATTCACATGCTTGTATATCTTCAAAGCGGTTTCCATATCCGTGGCGGTCATAATCCTGAATCCTTCTCCGGCCAGAACTTTGCGCAGGTGGCGCAGTTCAACGGAATCATTATCAATAATCAAAAGCTGCTTATCCATCTCAATATTATTTCCGTGATTTGATAAAACGTTCACATGGGATATGTCAAATTTGGTGCCAGAAATATCGGGTAAATGCGGAAAGGATTCTGAGATGAATTTCAAGGGAGGTAACAGCGCTCGCGTATTGATCTTTTTCTTTGGAAACAGAACTCTATGGTGTTGTTTATTAGTGGATTGCGGCTCTTTGAAGATCGGTTGGCATTTTTAACGAATTTTCAAAAATCAGTGAAATTAAAAATGATCAGCTGGAAAAAATTATATTATGCGATGCAGGTGTCGCATTAATGCGCGTTCTGTTCGAAAGGATTTGTCGTAATGATGCGACAGTGCGTACTTATGTCATCGCCAGTCCCGATTTATCGGGACGTGGCGATACCATCAGGCGAAGGATTGCTTCGTCCTTCCGCTGAAGCGGAATTCCTCGCAATGACAAGGCAGACTGTCATCGTGAGGACAAGCGCGACGTAATTGCATGTCAGGAATTTGCATCGTTTACTCAATCCCCAGTTGCGACAAAATACGATAAAAATGCGTTCGGTTGATCCCCAGGCGTTTTGCAGCCGCCGCTTTGGACGGCGTATTACGCAGGGTTTTAATGATGTACATTTTCCGGAATTCCGTTTCCGCCTCGGTCAGCGTTTTGCCGGTTTTAATCGTTGGCGCCTCATCCGCGGTTTCTGTCAGCTCGGGCGGCAAATCTTCCGCTTCGATCCGGCTGCCCCTGGCAAGAACAACGCCGCGTAAAATGACATTCTCCAATTCGCGGACGTTCCCCGGCCAGTCGTAAGCCTCCAGTATTTCCAGCGCATCATCGGATATGGTAAAATTACGACCGTCCGGACTCTTTTCTTTTAGAAAATATGCCGTCAATTCAGCGATGTCCTCGCGGCGCTCGGACAGGGCGGGCATGGTCACCTCAACGACTTTTATCCGATAGTATAAATCCTGACGAAAATTACCGTTTTCAACCATCGCCGGCAGGTCGCGGTTGGTGGCCGCTATAATCCTGATATTGATTTTTCTCGGTGTAACGCTGCCCAAACGCTCGATTTCCTGATTTTGAATCAGGCGCAGCAATTTGACCTGCAATCCGAATGGTAAATCGCCGATCTCATCCAGAAAAAGCGTTCCCCCGTCGGCCGTTTCAATTTTACCGGGTTTGGATTTATTGGCGCCGGAAAAAGCGCCGCTTTCATATCCGAATAATTCCGACTCCAACAAATCCGGGGGAATGGCGCCGCAGTTAATTCCCACAAAAGGCTGATCGGCGCGGCGGCTGTTCTGATGAATCGCTTTGGCCAGTAATTCTTTTCCCGTGCCGTTCTCGCCTAAAATAATAACCGGCGCCGCAGTCGGACTTATCTTACTGGCAATTTTTAATACGTCGAACAGTTTTTTACTGCTGCCGATCAGTTCATCGCAGATAAAATTAGCGCGCAGCTCTTCAAAACTTAAAGTGGCATCCTGTAACAGCCGGGTTTCCAAACTGGCAATTTCCGCTGATATTTCCATGCCCTGCACAATCTGCCGGGCAAAGGAGAGCAGAAAGGTTAGTTCACTTTCATTGAAGGGAAACGATTGTTTGCGGCGATCAAGATAAACGGCGCCGAATACGATTTTATCTGAGATTAATGGTACGCAAAGCGCTGACTTGATCCCTAATTTTAAAACGCTGTTGGCCTGCAGTAGATCGGTGCGCAATGCTTCTTCGTGCAGTTCGGTTGGCTTAAGATTATCAATGGTATTTTTGATCACTGATAGACTCATTTCCTGGGGCTGCGCTTCCTGATCCCAGTCAAGATTTTTATTGATGATTGTCTCAATTTTGCCGTTTTGATCGCAGAGCACAATGGAGCCGGCGTCCGCTTTCAGTTCATTAACAACGGTCGTAATCGCTTTTTCCATCAGGTTATGCATTTCCACTTCCGATGAAAAAACGATGCCCGAGGTATATAAAACATCGAGTCGCCGTTTTTCTTCTATCAGCTTTTCCAGGTGAGATTCAAGTTTTTCCAGGTAGGCAAAGATGTCTTTTGTTTCGCCGGTGAGGGCATGGTTGGTTTTCATCCATAATTTGTACAGTTGATCGACCTGTTCCCTGATTGCATCACCGGCGGACTGATTTTTTAAATCGGATGACAATGCCATGAATTTTTCGGTAATCCTGCTCATGGAATCGCCAAGTATTTTTTGGTATCTTTGTCTGATTTCAACGCTTTGCAAAATCGACACCCTTCCTGAAATTTTTTAGAAAATCCTGTTTTGCCGTAATATGCAAATTAAAATCTCATAAAGAAAATATTTTAGGGCAATTTTC
>CAYXRA010000281.1:0-4559 GCA_964467525.1 uncultured Calditrichaceae bacterium | reverse complement strand
AAAATCGATGGACAGGGCGTCGATGCCGGAATCCGGCTCGTCTAAAATCGCCAGTTTCGGCTGCATGGCCAGCACCGCCGCCAGCTCGATACGCTTGCGTTCCCCGCCGCTGAGCGTTTCATCCACCAGGCGATCCAGATAGTTTTCCGGTTCCAGTCCGACGCGTTGCAGACATTCCTCGATTGGCAGGGAATTCTTATTCGCTCTTTTGCTGATTCCCAGATACTCCCGCACTGTCAATCCTTCAAAACGGGCCGGTTCCTGCCAGGCTAAAGTGATACCCAACTTCGCCCGCTCGCTTACCGCTTTCTTGGTAATATGACTACCATTCCATTTGATTTTTCCTGATTTCGGATGGTATTCCGGTAATCCCATGATGGCATAGGCAAGCGTGGACTTGCCAGTGCCATTACGTCCCAACAGGCTGTGAATTTCACCCTGACGGCACGTCAAATTTATCTCTTTGAGAATCGGATGGTCGTTTTTCTGAAGAGTCAGATTTGTGACTTCAAGCATGTCTATTCCTTAAAAAAATTACATTTGCCACTTCAGTTTTGAGTTAAAACCATAATCAAACTTATTTATAAAATCACCTCTGTTGATCTTTATATTCCTTTGGCCAATTCAATAAAGAAACCATTTCCGGGCTCCATTTATTATTATTGCGAATACACTTCCCGCAGCTCCCGCAGCTTTTGTACCAAATCCTTTTTATCGGGAAAAGAGATGGCGTCGCTGGGGCAATCTCTCATACAGGCACCGCAGCCCACCACACAATTGTAAGGATTCGCCGCTTCCATGCACAGGTCTCCCTGGACAAATACATCATTGTCACAAAAATCCAAACAATTACCACAATTGTTGCATAAATCCTCATCAATTGTGGGATACCAGGGAATTTTTTCCCTGGGAATACCCATGTAAGAACCAGCCATTACTGCGCCTCCTCCAGAGCTTTTTTGATATCTTCAAAAGCCTGATTCGTATTTTTAAAAGATATTGAGACAGGCTTCCAATTATGATTCATCTCAATTTTTGCTCTTTCAAAACCATCACGCAGTAATTTTTTTTGTTTTTCCTCTTTGCAAGCCGGTGTTACATAGTAGACGCCTTCTTTGAGCAAATCTTCCAGTAACTGTTCACCGTCTTCTTCGCAAAGCCGCGGATGCAGCAGCATATAATCCTTGGGTAATTCCATACGGATTCTTTCGGTCAGTTCACCGAAGTCGATGTCCTTCATGCTGGGGCAGGCGAAACTGCACGTGCACATTAAAACTGCTTTTTTTTGTTTTTTCTCATCAGCCATTTTTAACCTCCAATTTTTTATGATAATATGAGCGATTACTCATATAGTTTTGTAAAAATTTTTATGCTGCAACTACTTTTTTATTTTCTTCAACTTTTTTTAGTGAAATTTTCTCGACAATGTCCAATAAATCAAAAATTCTTTCATCGGCGATACGGTAATTAACCCTCAAACCTTCTTTCCAGGAAATAAGTATCCCGTTATTTTCCATGCTTTTCAGATGCCTTGAAAGATTCGATTGTTCAAGCCCGAGCAGCGGCATTAATTCGCAGTTACACAACGATTGTTTTTGTAATGCTTTCAGTATTCTTATTTTATTCGGGTGACAGATAGCCGAAATTATTTCCGATTGTAAATCTTCTATTGTCTTTTTCATTCTATATTTAATTTTATTTTGCTTTAAAATTGATCCTTTAAAAATATCTCTTTAACCTCATTAAATTAGTGCACAGCAACCATTCCATTAAAATAATCTACTTTAGTTGCAACAAACCAATAATTATTTTTTCATTTCGTCAATTATGAAAATGATATTCTCATAACTGAAAACTTACCTTAAAGCCGGAATAAGCATAACCGATATATTTGCATTTCGTACAACATTATGACTAACGCTTCCGACAAATATTTCTTCAAAGAATCCTCTGCCCTGGCTTCCCATAACAATTAAAGTGTAATCATTTTTTGCTTCTTCAAGAATTTCTTTTGTCGGAATTCCATAAACTATTTGAGTATCAATTTCTTCAGCGCTGTTTTCTTGCATAGCTTTTTTCATCATTTCCAATCTTTCATTATCTATGCGGTTAAATTCATCAAGTTTGTCTTTAAGATGTTTGTCGATTTTTGATTTATCCTGAACATGAAACAACGTAACTTTATTTGATCCGCCTTTGACTATTTGTTTTAAGTAATCAAATGCCCGGTAAGAGTTATCGGAAAAATCGGTTGCAAATAATATTTTACCTCTAAAATCTGCACAGGAAGCTTCAAAACATTTTTCTCCGTTTTTCTCGGAAGATATTGTTCTAACCACCAGCAGTGGTTTTTTATGATGGTGGAGAATTTCCGATGTAACACCGCCGATTCTAAATAAAATATGTTCGGAAGCAGATTCACCGTGTGTACCGATTACAATTAGAGAAACATCTTTATCTTCAGCATATTTATTAATTTCTTCGGATGGGATACCGGGCGCAATTTCCAGTTTAACATGTACACCCTGATCTTCGAGTACTTTCATCTGTCTTTCCAATTCCGGTTCAGCTATATCTTTCAAAGTGTACTTAAGTGATTCAATGTGCCTTACGCCTAATGCGTAGAAAAGAACAAACTCTTCGGCGCCTAGAAGTTTCAATCCTTCAACACAACTTAAAACAGCATCCGAAGCTTTTGACAGGTCGGTCGCTAATAAAATTTTCTTAAACATTTTTTTATCCTTTTATCGTTAGTTATGATCTCTTAAAAAGCTTTTCTTAACATATCGGCATATTCATCCGGCAGTTCGCTTTTTTCCACCGCTTGCGCCGCTGTTTCAATGTCATACTCCAGCCGTATAAAATCCACAGCAATACTGTCTTTATTCTGAATACTGCTTTTTTCATCAATCGTGATCATTACATAACCGGCACGGTTATCACCGTCTTTCGGTTTGCCAACCGAACCTGTATTTATTGCGTGTCTGTGGTGATTACCTTCTTCGTCCGGATTCAATATTCTATGATAAGGTTTATGCGTGTGACCGAAACACATTATATCCGCATCGGCTGTTTTCATTATGCGGTGCAGACTTTTTTCATCCCGGTCCTCGAACAAATATTCATTTATTTTCCGTGGACTGCCGTGTACCAAAAGCAAATTCAGTTTGTCGTTATTCAATTGAAATTCAATTCTTATGTGAGCCGGTAAAGTTCGCAGATAATTTCGTTCATCATTTTTTACAATTTTATTTGTAAAAGAAATTGAAACCGCTCCCATTTCTTTTTCTTTATCTGTTTTGTATGCACATCCGCAGTCATCGCTTTTCCTGCCGATTCCGAAATCGTAATTGCCGGCTATTGTTGCAATATTTCTTTTACGTATTTCATTAATAACCTCGTTCGGCCATACGTTATAGCCGACTAAATCTCCCAGGCAATAAACCGCATCCGGTTTCTTTTCATCTATATCCCTTAATACTTTTTCCAATGCCGGAAAATTTGCATGTATATCCGAAAATAAAGCGATACGCATAAACTACCCTGCCTTAATAATTCTTGAGCCTGAATATTACAGTTAAAAACGAACTAAAAACATTTTAATCGTTATCCGTTATGTCTCTTAATTTCCTTTTGTCAGATACCTCCGTAGGACAAATATCCGGGACTTTTATATCTGCCGGTTCAACTTCACCACCGAAATATTTTTTCTGAAACCACAGCGCTACATTTACCAGAGCAATCAATACCGGCACCTCCACCAGCGGACCAATCACCGCGGCAAAGGCTTCGCCGGAATTGATCCCGAATACGGCAATAGCCACGGCAATGGCCAGTTCAAAATTGTTGCTGGCCGCAGTGAATGATAGCGTTGTCGTTTTGGAATAATCGGCGCCCACCTTGCGCCCCATGTAAAAAGAAACCAGGAACATCAGCACGAAATAAATCAGCAGCGGAATAGCGATGCGCACCACATCCAGCGGAATTTTTACGATGTATTCGCCCTTCAGCGTGAACATCACTATAATCGTAAACAGCAGGGCAATCAGGGTAATCGGGCTGATTATGGGAATGAATTTTTTGTGGTACCATTCCTTGTCTTTGATTTTGATCAGCGAAAAACGGGTGATCACGCCGGCAATAAAGGGAATGCCCAGGTAAATGAACACGCTCTCGGCAATTTGCCCGATAGTCACATCGACGGCCGTTCCTTCCAGACCGAACCAGGTTGGCAGGATGGTAATAAACACGTAAGCGTACACCGAGAAAAATAATACCTGGAAGATGGAATTGAAGGCCACCAGTCCGGCGGCATATTCGGTATCGCCCTTGGCCAGTTCGTTCCAGACGATGACCATGGCAATACAGCGCGCCAGGCCGATCATAATCAGGCCGTACATATATTCCGGGTAGCCGCTTAAGAAAGTAATAGCCAGAAAGAACATCAGAACGGGGCCGATGATCCAGTTCTGTACCAGCGAAAGGGTTAGTATTTTCCAGTTGCGGAAAACCTCGCCCAGTTCTTCATAACGCACCTTGGCCAGCGGCGGGTACATCAT
>CAYXRA010000280.1:0-4575 GCA_964467525.1 uncultured Calditrichaceae bacterium | reverse complement strand
ACCCCGACCGGGCGGGAATGTGAGAAGAACCCTCTCCCCAACCCCTCCCCCGATTTATCGGGGGAGGGGCGAAGGGGTGGGGGGTTCTATTTAATCATACCTTTGTGTGTTTGCAAAATCATGGATGTTTCATAAAAACTTATTTTGATGTTCAAACCTTAATAGCATAGTGGATTTATAATAAATTTTAACCTTATTAACGTACCTGAAAATAAGGTCAGAGATTTTGTGGGGATGATTTTTTCTACTAAGGCTGAATTAATAGATAAGGTTCTGTAAATCATTCAAAATTTAGCGATCCAATTACCGCATGGGATCGTGTTCCCGCCGGCAGCGGGTCCACTCCTCGTGATGACGGGCAGGCTTAATTCAACTCCCAAGCATCCGGTCAATCCGGCTGAAACGGTAACCGAGATATTGCAATTCCGTTACCAATGTATCCAACTTCAGGTAAAATTTGTCTTTCCTCTCCGGATGCGTGCCGATATGCAGCAGCAGTATGAATCCGTTTAATTTGTTTGGTCTGGTATCCTCAAATTGCAGGATACTTTCAAAAATTTCCTGACTTGAAACATAGCGCGCATTCATCGATGGAATGGTGTAATCGGCATTGGAGCGCGTGCCTGGTGTAAAATTAATGAGTGTTAATCCCGCTTCCGTCGTCCACTTGCCGATGGTGCGATTATACCACTCGTAGGGCGGCAGGAAAAAACGGGCGTCATTCTTTTCAATGCCGAACGGGCGCATGGCGGCGTAATTATTCTCAAGATCCTCTAAAAATTCGTTTTTGCTGATCAGCAGACTATCCCGTTTTTCCCAGTCGCAGTAAAGCAGGTGTTTATCGGAATGGGCACTGAGATAATGTCCGTCGGCAGATAACTTTTTAATCAAATCCTGAAAGTCAGGGTTGCGGTAAAAATTACCGGTCAGAAAGAAAGAGGCCTTTATTTTCCGGTCATTTAAAACTTCGCGGATATGCGGTCCGCCGTCGGCATACTGATCGCCGGTAAACACCAAAGCAATTTCTTTTTCTGAGGCATCGCCGCGAATGATGGCGCCGTGATTGTAGCTGTATGCTTTCTTTTTTGATCCGGAAAGCGGGCGTTCCCCGGCTAACGAGGCCAGATAATAAATCAGCGTCGCCGTGCCGTCCATGGTCGGTTCATTGGAGGAATAATCGCCCACATCATCGTGATAAACGGCTAAGTCCGACTGAAACGGCGCATATTTATCGGATGCGGTGAGATGCAGATATTTCAGATTTTTGTAAATGCTGCCGTACACCGGACCGTCGATCAGGCCGCCGTCCGGCTTATAATTATAAAGATGGGCCAGCGATGAGTGCGGATCGCGGGGATAGACGCCGTTTTCGGGCAGGCCGACAATCATGCTCACGCCCCAGGGATTGCAGCCGAACAACCAGTCACGCATGGCCGCTTCAAGCTCAAGATAAGTTGAATCCGATGCCATGATTTGGTAGAGCCGGCATTGCGTCACGAAGGCCGCGGTCAGATTGGCGGAGCACCAGATAAAGGGTACGCCCATCAGAAAAGGATTGTTTTTGCCCCGCGCATAAACGGATTCGATATCGTTGCGATAATAATGGATTAAGGAATCCGTCAGATTTTTTCCGGCGCGGCGGGCCAGTTCAAAATGGCCGATATTGATGAACGGGTACCACTGGTAATGGCGGGCGGTATCGCTGCCCATCCACGGCGTATGCCGGGCCTGACCGGCAAAGTCGCCGGCTTCAGTTAAATACTCCGGATTACCGGTCAGGTGATAAAGCGCCGCGGCGCCCAGTTCCATATCGTCGGCCCAGCTTTCCTCCTCATAAAAATAGGGCGCCTTGCAGGGTGCGGTCTGGCAATAACCCGGTTTGGCTTTGCCGAATTGGTAGGCCGATCGGGCGTGTCTTTTTAAGAGCGCACTGTATTCCGGATCGCTGCTTTCAAAAATCTTCGCCCCCAGGGCAAATGCCGAGGCGAATTTTCCGGCGGTTGAGGCCGTACCGGTACTGCGGTTTTTGTGATCGAACAAACCCTGCGGCTCGCCGGAACAAAAATATACCGGCCGTCCACATTTATAATCATATTTTACCGTATCATGATTGGGCAGACGGAATCCGGCATGATCACGGTCATCGGCAATCTGGTTGAACATCCGGTCGGGACGGGGATGCATTTTCAGAAGCCAGTCCAGTCCCCAGCGCGCCTCGTCGAGCACATCGGGAACGCCGTTGGGTCCCGCCAGACCATTATATTGAACGCTGTCGATAAAACCGTGCGGATTTTCGCGATAGGCAAAAAGCAGATTGAAGGTAGCGTTGGCGGAGGTGGCGACATACTGCAGGTAATCAGCGGCGTCGTGCCAGCCGCCGCGCACATCAATGCAGGTGCCGTCGGGCATCGGACCATAAAGTGTGTAGCCGTCGTCGGTGTGACAGGAATCTTTGAGAAAAGGATTAAATCCGCAGCGCTGCTGGCGCATGTATTTGAGCAGAAAATCGGCGCTGCCGTTATAAATATCGCTGCTAATTTCAAATACGGATGATTTGACTTTGCCTGCGGAGAGGTAATATTTACCCCCGGTTTCGAAGGCGCTGAAATCCAACCGGTAACTGCTTTGAAACGGGCCGTATGCACCGCAGGCTTTAACGGATTCAAATTCCGCAATGCGCCTATCGTTCCCCGCATCATGCAAAGTGAACGTTTTACAGTTGATTTCGTCTTTGCTGCACAACACCGCCACTTTTATATCTGCCGGCCGGTAACCCATCTGATTGATGCGGATCCAGCCGTATTGCGGATCAGGTTGATTCATATTGCAGGAAAAGACCAGTAAAGTGATCAACAGTAAAATCAGCATAAACCGGTAAAAATGCATGGTTGCCTCGTGGTTTTTTAAAAAGTGATTAACGCCTGCGCATTGTTATTTTAGTTTATCGAATAATGCGAATCAATTCCATTTAAAATTGTAATAAAATTCCATCTTTACTTAAATCACAAAATATTCTAATTTGCATCATGCAGCACTACAGAGTACATCTCAGAGAAACCGTTCAACTCGCATATCCCGTAGCTATCGGCATGCTGGGTCACATCATGCTGGGCGTGACTGACAGTATCATGGTCGGTAAGGTGGGCGCCGTACCGCTGGCCGCATCCTCACTGGTTAACGGACTGACCTTTCTGGTAATTGTTTTCGGTCTGGGCATGACCCTGGCCATCACCCCGTTAGTGGCCATTGCCAAAGGCAAGGAAAACTACACGGAATGCGGCGTCATTCTGCGTCAGGCGCTGCTGACCAATACGGTATTTTCGGTTATTCTGATGTTGCTGGTCTATTTTCTGGCCGGGCTGATCCAATATCTTGATCAGCCGCCGGCGGTGGCGGTGCAGGCGACCTCCTATGCCAGGATTATCAGTCTTACTATTTTTCCTTTTCTGCTGTTTCAGACCTATCGGCAGTTTATAGAGGGATTGAGTTTTACCCGTCCGGCCATGTACATTGCTATCCTGGCCAACCTGGTGAATATTTTCGGGAACTGGGTGCTGATTTACGGCAATCTCGGCTTTCCGGCGCTGGGACTGGACGGCGCCGGTTATTCGACTCTGATTAACCGCAGCTTCATGGCTTTGAGCATGATGGGATACGTGCTGTATAATGTTAAATTCAAACAATTTGACCCCGGCTTCAAATTTAAGAGCATTAATTTTCCGGTAATCAGACGGCTGCTCGATATCGGAATTCCGACCGGCGCGCAGCATTTTTTTGAGATGGGCGCCTTTTCATTCTCTGCGGTGATGATCGGCTGGCTGGGCTCGAAACAACTGGCCGCCCATCAGATCGCCCTGAGCATGGCCGCCACGTCATTTATGATTATTCTCGGAATTGCCGCTGCCGGCACCATCCGCGTCGGGCAAGCGCTGGGCCGTGAGAATATCACGGAAATGCGTCGTGCAGGATTTTTAACCACCGGTCTGTCCACCACGGTGATGGCCGTATTCGGGATCATCTTTATCCTGTTTCGTCATGAGCTGCCGGTTATATTTATCGATGACAGCGAAGTGATTTCCATCGCCGCATCGCTTCTGATTATTGCCGCTTTCTTTCAGATTTCGGATGGCGCGCAGGCCGCCGGACTGGGCATTTTGCGTGGCATCACCGATGTTAAAATGCCGATGATCATTTCCTTTATTTCTTACTGGGTTCTGGGGCTGCCCGCCGGTTATCTGCTCGGATTTCATACCGGCCTGGGGGTGGTTGGTATCTGGATCGGATTTCTGGTCGGATTAACCGTTGCCGGCGTGTTTTTCAATCTGCGTTTTCATTACAAAACCAAACAGGCTGCCGATATGATGGGGTAGCGCTCAGGTTTGATTTTACCAGAAAGAGGAATTGTGGTTTGATGTCGTATTACGTGGGTATTTTACATCATACGCGGGCAGTTTAAAACAGCGGTGATAGGTTCAGGGTTTATTTCGCCTGCGCGGCACGCCTTTGGCGGATGTCTGGGGAAATGGCAAAAAAGGCAAAGCCACTAATGACAAGGTCACAGGTAACAAGGTCACA
>CAYXRA010000279.1:0-4610 GCA_964467525.1 uncultured Calditrichaceae bacterium | reverse complement strand
GGTGCCTGTGGCAGGTGGCTTGCGCCAGGGTGGGGATTTTAAACAGATGAAATTATGTGTCAATGCCCCCGCGGCAATGCCGGGCTGAAGTGCTGATTTGTTGATGCTTAAAATATTATACCGAATAAGGCGATTAGATAATTAATCTGCCGGGAGTTCTGGTTTTATGCTTATTACCCAGTTTTATATTTTTTATGAGATATTAGCGTAATTCAGGAATAAATGATCATACTTTTATTGTATACTCTGAGAGAATACACATTGTGCGGATTTAAAGAATTTTTGATCAAGGAACTATTCCGGTTTTATATTCGGGTAACCTTTAACCGATGAATCCAGAGGTATTCAATGATAAAAAAATTAGATTTTTTGCCGGGCCGCTGGCATCTGGATTATCGTATCCCGAAAAGTACTTTCAGCGAAGCAACGACAGGCAGCGGCAGCGGTGTTTTTAAACGGGTTTACAGGATCGATACCATCAATGCGTTTAACAAATTACTTGGTCAATTAGCTGTGTATAATGGAAGCATGTTAAATATTGATTCGCTTGCCAATAGTTTGCGGATTAAAAGGACAGAAGTCGAAAATTATTTACAGGTTCTGGAAAATACATTCATTATAAAACGTGTATACCCTTTCTATAAAAATTATAAAAAGGAAATAACCAAAACACCGAAAATTTATTTTTTGGATTTGGGCTTACGTAATTTTGCGATGAATAATTTTTCCGAACCGGATAAACGCACCGATACAGGTGTGCTGTTTGAAAATTTTTATTATCTTGAATTGTTAAAAACAGATATGTACGGACTAAATAAAATTAATTACTGGCGAACGACAAACCAGACTGAGATCGATTTCATTTTGACCACTGAGACCAAGCAGGAGGCCATTGAAGTCAAATGGCGGCAATCGGCGCCGCCTAAAAGCTTTGCCACCATCAGAAAATACTATCCGGAAATAAAGACCCGGGTAGTTACCAAACAGGATTATTTTTATAGTTGAAATTACTCAGAATATTGAGTAATTTTACTCAAAACATTGAGTAATTGGTAATGTATAAACGTCCTTTGTTCAAAATATTATATAATCGTGTGCATGATGAACGGCGATTTATTCAGATTCTAGCCGGTCCCCGGCAAACCGGAAAAACGACTTTAGCCCGTCAATTGCTTGCCGAAATAAATTTCCCTCAGCATTATGCCTCGGCCGATGCACCTTTTTCGAAAGACCGCTTATGGTTGGAACAGCAATGGGAAACCGCCCGATTGCTTTGTGCCGGTAAAACCGCTATTCTGGTTTTGGATGAGATTCAGAAAATAACTGGTTGGTCGGAAATCGTCAAAAAACTGTGGGATGAGGATACGCACCACGGAACAGATCTGCGCGTTGTCATACTTGGCTCTTCGCCTCTTCTTATTCAAAAAGGACTTAATGAGAGTCTTGCCGGTCGATTCGAAACGCTGCCTGTTTGGCATTGGAGTTATCCTGAAATGCATGAGGCCTTCGGCTGGGATATAACGACCTACACCTTTTTTGGTGGATATCCCGGTGGGGCACAACTCATTTCCGATGAATCGCGTTGGGCAAATTATATCAGAGAATCACTCATTGAAACGAGTATATCCAGGGACATTCTAATGATGAATCGCGTTGATAAACCGGTATTATTACGTCGTCTTTTTGAATTGGGTTGCCAGTATTCCGGACGGATATTAAGTTACCAAAAAATACTTGGGCAACTCCAGGATGCCGGAAATACAACTACACTGGCACATTATCTGGAATTACTTGGTTCTGCAGGCTTTATCAGCGGATTATCTAAATTCGCCGGGGAGCAAATAAGACAACGTGCTTCGAGCCCTAAACTTTTGGTTTTAAACACAGCGCTGATGTCAGTACTTTCCGGCATAAGCCTTGATGAGGCAAGAAAAGACCATCAATTCTGGGGGCGTCTCTTTGAATCAGCCATTGGTGCGCATTTGGTTAATATTTCAAAACAATACGGATTTTCTGTTTATTACTGGCTGGATAGAAATCGTGAAGTGGATTTCGTTATACAAAAGGGAAAATCATTAGTGGCTATTGAAGTTAAAAGCGGCAAAAGAACATATTATTTACCTGGTCTGGATAATTTTGCCAGTAAGTTTGATGTCACTAAAAAATTACTAATTGGCTCCGGCGGCATTTCTTTTGAAAAATTCAGCCGACTGCACCCGGATATGCTGTTCAGCTAATTGGGCTTAAAAAAAATAATGAATTAAATAACGCGTTCCATGTTTATTTTTGTATCTAAAAATATTTTGGGAAATTTCATAAAATTTTGGAGCAAACCATGACCAATCCGGATATCTCAAAAGCAATGACCATCCAACTGCCGGCGGAACTGCCGGCTGAGAAAACATTTGAACCGGGCATCCGCCGGGCGCCCAACCGCGGTTTTAATCTGACCAAAAGCGAAACCATTACGGCTTTGAAAAATGCCCTGCGCTATGTGCCGGAATCCCTGCACAAAACACTGGCCCCTGAGTTTCTGGAAGAGCTCCGAACCATGGGCCGGATTTACGGCTACCGTTTTCGTCCCGGGGGACGCATCTGCGGCAAACCGGTCGATGAGTACAAAGGCATTCTCGATGCCCGCGCCCTGCAGGTTAACATCGATAACAACCTCGATTTCGATATCGCACTCTATCCCTACGAACTGGTCACCTACGGCGAAACCGGTCAGGTCTGCCAGAACTGGATGCAGTATCTGCTGATCAAAAAATACCTGGAAACAATGACCGAAGAACAGACGCTGGTCATCAGCTCCGGTCATCCACTGGGACTCTTTCCCTCGCACCGTCTGGCGCCGCGGGTGATTTCCACCAACGGTTTGCTGGTGGGTAACTGGGATAACATCGACCATTTTAAAAAACTGGCCGCCATGGGCGTATCTAATTACGGTCAAATGACCGCCGGCGGCTGGATGTATATCGGTCCGCAGGGCATCGTGCACGGCACGTATCTCACCCTGCTCAATGCCGGTCGCCTCTACCTGAACATTCCCGAGGATAAAGATCTGAAGGGCGTCTGCTTTGTCAGTTCCGGACTGGGCGGGATGTCCGGCGCCCAGGCCAGGGCGGTGGAAATCGCCGGCGGCGTCGGCGTCATTGCCGAGGTGGACGAAAGCCGCATCAAAACCCGTCACGAGCAGGGCTGGGTGAGCAAAGTATCCGCCGACCTGAACGAGATTACCAAATGGATCGATCAGTACAAAAAGGAAGGCCGTACCGTTTCCATCGCCTACCACGGCAATGTTGTGGATTTGCTGGAATTCATCGACAAGAAAAATATCACAGTCGAGCTGCTGTCCGATCAGACTTCCTGTCATGCGGTTTACGAGGGCGGGTACACGCCGGCCGGGATTTCCTTTGAGGAGGGGCGGAATCTGATTAAGGATGATCCGCAAAAATTTAATGCACTGGTCGATGAATCCCTGCGCCGCCATTTCCGTGTGCTTACACGCCTGACTGAAAAAGGCGCTTATTTCTGGGATTACGGCAACAGTTTTATGGCCTCGGTTTTTGACGCCGGCGAAAAGAATATTGCCAAAAACGGCCGCGATACCAGTGAAGGTTTTGTCTGGCCTTCTTATGTGGAAGATATTATGGGTCCGATTTGTTTTGACCGCGGCTTTGGTCCTTTTCGCTGGGTATGCCTGAGCGGAAAAGACGCGGATTTGCATAAAACGGATCAGGCGGCGATGGCCTGTATCGATCCGGCGGAAAGTTCCGTGCACCGCGATAACCACCACTGGATTGCCACAGCCGGAGAAAACAAGCTTGTGGTGGGTACCAGGGCGCGCATCCTGTATTCCGATGAAGCAGGCCGCGTGCGCATTGCTTTAAAATTCAATGAACTGGTGCGTGAAGGCAAGATCGGTCCGGTGATCATCGGGCGCGATCATCATGACGTATCGGGCACCGATTCACCCTTCCGGGAAACGGCGAATATTTACGACGGCAGCCGCACCACCGCCGATATGTCGGTGCATTGTTTCGGCGGCAATATTGCCCGCGGCATGACCCTGGTCGTGCTTTCCAACGGCGGCGGCGTGGGCATCGGCCGGGCCAGCAACGGCGGCAACGGCATCGTGCTCGACGGCAGCGAACGCATCGATCAGGTGTTGAAGCAGGGTCTTTCCTGGGATGTAATGGGCGGCGTGGCCCGGCGCAGCTGGGCGCGTAATGCCAACGCCATCGAAACGGCCCGAAAATGGAATAACAAAAATCAAAAAGAAGGACATATTACCCTGCCCTTTATTCCCGAAGCGGAGCTGGTGGAATCGCTGGTGGATGATTTGTTTAAAGATTAAGGGCGGTCAAAAATAATATATCCGGCCGGCTTAAACGAAATTAGATTTCGCAATGAACGATTTCATCTTCATCGGGGGTTGGGGGCGCGATCGGGATCGGTATCGTACATTGCCAGCATCTCGACCCCGATGGACATGCTATGGTTTCCTTTTAAAATCACCAATTCTTTTTCTTCGGGGTCGGGGGTCGCTTTCGGGATCGGTATCGTACATTGCCAGCCTCGAACCCGATACCGATACCGATACCGACGCC
>CAYXRA010000278.1:0-4676 GCA_964467525.1 uncultured Calditrichaceae bacterium | reverse complement strand
GGGGGTCTGTTTAATCATGCCTTTGTGTGTTTACAAAATCATGGATGTTTCATTTTTAGTGATTTGGGGAAGCAGTCTCAATATTATGAAAACACTAATCTAAATATAATTTTGGTATAGAATAGTTTTTGTCAGTCGTCGTTATTTGCACGGAATCTATAAGATAAAATCCAGATAGTTTTCTGTGTTGATCACCTGGTATTCTGCATCCGGATAATTTTTACGCCAAACGACCGGCGCCTTACTCCGGCCTTTTTTCCATTTCATTTCATAAGCATAGAGCTTACTTCGCCGTTCCTCAATAAGATCGATTTCCTGACGGTCGTAGGTGCGCTAAAATAGTGAAACAATAATCGTTGACAAATTTTGTATTAATTTTGTCAGTTCATTGACAATTTTAATGTAAATATTTCCTTTTCTAATTTTTTATTTAACTGTTGAGACTTTGAGCAAAAATTACATATTTCGAAATGCGGCAGTTAATCTTATAAAAATCGGGGTCGGCGTCGCAATCGGAATCGCTATCGATCCCGGTATCCACTTATATAGCAATATATGAAAACTTCAATAGGCGAGAAGTCATCAATTCAAAAATAATCCTGTATATTGCGTAATCAGATAACGATGTGAAGGATTCATGATAATAAAAAGCCACAGGTTTTATGAATAAACCTATGGCTCAGGCTATTTATTAAATAACCAAATCAAATA
Source organism: uncultured Calditrichaceae bacterium (assembly GCA_964467525.1). Classification (GTDB taxonomy): domain Bacteria; phylum Calditrichota; class Calditrichia; order Calditrichales; family Calditrichaceae; genus CAYXRA01. The sequence continues at coordinate 3,965 of CAYXRA010000278.1, read as the reverse complement.
CTTGGTCTATGTTAATCTTTCCTCTTTACACTTTTCTTTTTTCTGTCCAGCTTTTTTAGCGTCGTCTATATCAACGCCAGCGCCTGATCCAAATCGGCAATCAGCTCATCCGCATCCTCGATACCCACGGACAGGCGAATTAATCCATCGGTGATGTGCGCTTCCAGGCGCTGCTCGCGTCCCATGATAGCATGAGTCATGGAGGCCGGGTGCTGAATCAGCGTTTCAACGCCGCCCAGACTGACCGCCAGTTGGCATAATTTGACGCTATTCATAATCACTTTACCGGCATCGATGCCGCCGGTCACCTCGAAGCTGATCATGCCGCCGAAGCCGGACATCTGTTTTTTTGCCACTTCGTGCTGGGGATGGGAGGGCAGACCGGGATAGGCTACTTTTTCCACTTTGGGGTGTTCTTCCAGATACTCGGCGATTTTTTGGGCATTACGGCAGTGCTGCTGCATGCGCATGGCCAGAGTTTTAATACCGCGGTGCACCAGGAAAGCATTGATCGGACCGATAACACCGCCAACCAGATTCAGATTTTTGCGCAGGATTTTAAACTGATCTTCGGTTTTTGTGATTATCATACCGCCCACCACATCGGCGTGTCCGTTTATGAATTTGGTCATACTGTGAATCACGATGTCCGCGCCCAGTGTCAGCGGCTTTTGCAGGATGGGACTGGCGAAAGTATTGTCCACTACTAACAGAGCGTCATTTTTATGCGCGATTTCCGCCGCAGCGGCAATGTCGGTCACACACAGGGTGGGATTGCCGGGCGTTTCCACAAAAACGATTTTGGTACGTTCACTGACCGCCTGCTTCAGCGCTTCCAGGTTATCCGTATCGACAAACGTGATTTCGACGTCAAATTTTTTGAATATGGTTGATAAGAGTGTATTGGTCGGACCGTAAACGGCCTCCGAGCATACCACGTGATCGCCTGCCTTGAGAAATGCCGCCATCACCGTATTGGTGGCAGCCATCCCGCTGGAACAGGCCAGTCCTTTATAACCCTGTTCCAGATCAGCCACGGCATTCTCCAGCGCCTCGATGGTCGGATTGCCCATGCGCGTGTAGATATAGCCGTTGCCTTCCCCGCTGAACAGACTGGCGCCGTGATCGGCATCATTAAATTTAAACGTCGATGTCTGATAAATCGGCGGCACCACCGCCAGATGTTCATTTTCGGAAATACCGGCGTGAACGCTTTTTGTCGAATCGGAATATTTTTTATCTTTATCCATTTTTCCTCCGGAACCTTTCAATAATATTATTATTCAGGACCCTGAAAACAGAAGCTGTCATGCACTTCCAGTTTCAAAGTGTTAAAATTGACAAGATAAGAATATAACAAAAAATTTCAATGGAATGAAAAGTTTATACGATGAATTTGGATGCCCCATCCCCGGCCCTTCCCCACGCGTGGGGAGGGGATGGGGGAGGGGGCTACTTCTTCAAAAAAAGCCACAGGCCCAGGCCCAGCAGCAAAAAAGGCAGCAGCGGACCGATCAATGCCAGCGGCAAAACGATGATGCTCAGCAATCCGGCCACCAAACCCAACGGTATCAGCACGGCTACAAAGAAAACCGTGGATATCAAAAATGCAAGAATTTTGAAGGGCAGGGCAATTACCCATATACCGGCCTGAAAAAACAAAGCAAAGAGTTTTAAAAAAAGTAATCCAAGTAAAACGATGAGTAAAATGCTGACAACTTCCATGATTCCCTCTAATTTTTACGCTTTATTTCAATCTACGGAGACGACTGTAAAAGGATTCAATCAATTTTCGAAACAATTTTAAATCCCTTTGCCGGTACGTTTAAGAGCAGTTTATCCGTTTCGACATTTATAGACTTGCCGTCCATCAGATCCTGATATTGTGATCCCTTCAGATACGGATCGGTCAGTGTCACCGGCGCATCGGTTCCCGAGCGGTTGAACAGGGCGATCACCTGTTCGTCCGCTTTGTGGCGGCTGAAGGCAAAGAGATCGTCGCGAATAATGGCGTCCAAAATGATGGTCTCGCCGCTGTGCAGGGCTTTATGCTCGTGTCGAATGCGGATCAGTTTCTTATAAAATTCGAACAGTTGCTCGTCGAAAAAATTCGGATCGTTTGGACGGGTTTTACCGGGAATGGGATGGGACTTTTCATTGTCAAACTGCAGGTCGGTCCATAGCATTGGTTTGCGGTCGTCGGGATCGTCGGCGCCCCACATTCCGGCTTCTGTACCGTAGTAAATCATCGGCGCACCGGCATAAGTCATTTGAAAAGCGGCGATCTGTTTTTGAATCTGCCGCTCCGCTTCATTCGGTTTGCGGACCAGGTAACCGGGATTATCGCGCGGACTGCCGTTGCGGTCGTAATTGCGGTCGGGATTGAGCATCATCGAGGGCAGGCGGTCCGTATCGTGCGAATCGAGTAAATTCCAGAGCAGTTGCTGCGTTTCTTTTCCGTAGATATCTTCGACTTCGTGCAGACGCTCAGCAAATGCCCGCGCCGGAATTGCCGTATCCTGATCAATAAAGAAATCGACGACTGCTTTGGCGAACAGATAATTCATGGCGCCGTCGAAACAGTCCTTTTCAATCCAGTCCGAAGCGTCTTCCCAGATTTCGGCCACGGTGATCGCTTTGGGATTGATGGATTTGACCAGGGCATTCCATTCCTGCCAGAAGGGGATTGCTACCTCCGGAGCCACATCGAGCCGCCAGCCGTCGATGCCGTCGGTCGGATCGCCGTCGCCGTTGGGATCCATCCAGCGCCGCGTGGCCGCGAAAATATATTCACGCGGACCGGATACGATGCCCCGTTCATTCTCGGCGAATTCGGGCAGACTCCAGGCGCCCCACCAGCCCTTGTATGCGAATTCATTGGCACCGGTGGCCGGGTCGTCCCAGGATTCGATATCGTACCAGCGGCTATAGCGCGACGCCTGTTGCTTTTCCAGAATATCCTTAAAAGCGAAAAAGGCGCGGCCCGTATGATTAAAGACGCCGTCGATAACGATTTTTATATTACGGCGATGCGCTTCTTCGAGTAATTTCAGAAAAGTGGAATCGGCGCTGGTCCAGACCCAGGTATCGGGATTTTCCGTTTCAGCGGCGGCGGCGAGGCGCGCCTTATCGCCGGCCGGATCGGGTCCGAAATTATCGTCGATATGATGAAAGGAGGCGCCGTCGTATTTGTGCAGACTCTGCGCTTCGAAAACGGGATTAAAATAGATGCCGTCAACGCCCAGCGCTTTCAGATAGTCCAGTTTTTCGATCACCCCGATCAGATCGCCGCCGTAACGCCGCTGATAAACACATTTGTAGAACTTTTCCGAATAGCGCTTTTCCCAGGGCTGCAGCGCGTACCAGTCGCTGGTCCATGGATGGGGCTGCCAGCCCGGCTGCCGTTCGGCGTAGGGCACTTCGCCAACCGTGGGGTCGTTAGCCGGGTCGCCGTTGCGGAAGCGCTCGGGAAAAATCTGGTACCAGACCATCCCTTTGGCCCAATCCAGTTGCGGAGACGGTTCGGTTTTAATATTTTTTTTGTTTTCCGCGCAGGTTGAAAGTAACAGCATGAAGGTACAAATCAATACAAATAGTTTCATGTCATCTCCGAAAAGTGTGTATGGGTTGATTAAAAAAAATGTAGTGAAAAATGAAAAAGTAAACAATAGCCCTCACCCTCATCCTCTCCCGGTGTGGACATGGGGAGGTCCAAAGGACTCCCGTGGAGGGCGCAGGTGTGGGGCCTCCCATTTTATCTTGTACCTTTTCCCATTAATCCCTATATTTATCCAGGTCTACTTTCCAAAATCAATGTCAGTAAATATTCAGAGACGTATTATGAAACGATTGATCCTGCTTTTTCTTTTTTCATTCATCTTTTGTCTTTTTTCATTTTCCCATGGGCAAGCAGCCAAAATGAGCATCTCGGGTAAACCGAAAAAGTCATCTGATGAAATTGTGGC
>CAYXRA010000277.1:0-4743 GCA_964467525.1 uncultured Calditrichaceae bacterium | reverse complement strand
GGAGAGGGGCTCTTCTCACACTCCCGCCCTGGCTGGATTGCCCCAAAGGCCCCAAGGGGTGCCTGTGGCAGGTGGCTTGCGCCAGGGTGGAGATTTTAAACAGATGAAATATAATTACGCCAACAGCGGTTATACGATGCGTTAAAAATTAACGCTTTGATTCCTGTTCAATAAAAAAAGATTGTGATTCAGATTTAACAAAACAAATTTTTTGATCAAATCTGATTAAAAATAATTCAGATATGTCCGACTAATCAGTAATTTCGCCGATCATACTCAAACAAGAGTTTTATTCAAAAAAGGGAAAACTAAAAATTTGGTATAAAATTGTGATTTAAATTTAAATTTTACTTATATTCAACATTAAAAAGTGTTAACAATTTTACAGAAACAGTCGACAAATAAAAATTAAATAAAAATAAGTTTTCAAGAAGAAAACTAAAAAAATTTTGGTCTTGTTTTGATGAAGTTAATAATAATTATTCTGCTATTAAGTATTTCTTTCTGTTTTGCAGTTGATAAGCGCAAAATAGGTTTAGTTCCATTTGAGAATATAACCGAAAAACCCGGTTATGAATGGGTTTCCTATGGTCTTGAGTATCTGCTCTCTAACAAATTATCCGTATTGTCGGGATTTTTTGTTTCCGAGAAAGACCAATTTACCGAAGCCTTAAATGAAGCCAACTTTGGCCAACGCCCCGTCGATGAACGCATGATTTACCATATCGGTAAATATTCAGGCGTCGAGGTCGTGGTTTGGGGGGCGTACGAAACAAACGGCCAATCCATCAAGCTTGAGGTGGTTTATGGTAATGGTTTCAACGGGACTACGATTCTAAAATCCAAATATGAAGAACCGCTTTCCAATTTATTCGAAATCAGCCGCAAAATCGTTGATCAGTTGATTAATCTGGCGGGCATTAATGTTCTGGAATCGGAAAGAAGATTATTGAACTTAAGCTTTACCAATTCCATATCCGCCTTCGAAAGTTTCATCAAGGGCTATATTGAAAATGAGAAAGACAACAGCCGTATTGAAATGGTAACCGGCCTTTTTCGTAAAGCGATCCGTGAAGATCCCAAATTCTGGGAAGCATACTATAATCTGGGCATTGTCTATTTCAACACCAAACAATATGACAGGGCTCTGGATCAGTTCAACGCGGTAATCGCCGCCCTGCCTAACTTTGATAAGCCCTATTACGGCCGCGCCCTTATCTATGAAAAAATGGATAACTATGATGCGGCAATTAACGATTTTATTACGGTTACAAAATTTAATCCCAATGATTATAAGACTTATTATTATCTGGGCCGATTGAGCATTCGCAAGAAGGACTATCAAAAGGCCGAAGAATTCTTAAAAAAGGCTGAAGAAATTAATCCTGAATTTGCACCAACCTATTATGAACTGGGCAATATCTATTACGAGCAGGATTTATATCGTCAATCCATCAATTACTATAAAAGGACCGTTGACCTCGATAACGATAATGCCAAATATCATCGTAAGCTTGGCGATACCTACTACCGGTCACAGATTTATTACAATGCTTACAATGAATTAAAAAAAGCGGTTGCTCTTGATCCCGACGATCCGATTTCGCACTTTTTACTGGGCATTACCATTTACAAACAAGCGGTGATGGAAGAATTGGTTGAAGCTTTTCTCGACCTGTTATCCGAGGATGCCGGCGGAAATGAAGATGAGGATAGGCGGAACAACCTCAATCTTGATCCGGTAAAAAAACGGCAGGTTTATCTGGATATGGCCATCGCCTTCGGTGAAGCATTAAAGAACCGTCCCGGTTTTATGGAAGCGGCTTTTAATTTGGCGCTTACCTATCATGAAATGGGTGATTACGAAAATGCTGAAAAATATTATGTAACCACGCTGCAAATTAATCCGGATATCGTGCGCGCGTATACTAAATTAGCCGAGCTGTATACGGAAACCGCTCGCAAAAATTTAGCCATCGAGATGTATCGTAAAGTCTTTAAAATTGATCCGGCCTACTTTGTGCATCACCCGACTTTAGGACCGGAGCATCAGTATATCAACATTCTGGAAAAATTCAGAAGAGAGGTCGATGAAAAATTAAACAGGAATCCCAACGATCCGCAGGCCAACCTGATTATGGCCAAGATTTTCAAGGCTCAGGGACATTTGGGGAAGGCTGCCAATTTATTGCGCAAGGTACTCACCAACAGCCCGAACAATACCGAAGCCAAACAACTGCTGGCTTCAATTCAGGGGCAATAAATCATATTCAGTTAATTTCCTGCGCAATTTTACGTTCAACCTCGCCAGGATCGGGAAAACGTAACTCATCAATCTTAGAAAAGATCAGACTCCCATCAAGCGATATCTCAAACTTACCGCCACTGCTTTCCAGATATTCAATATCTATATTATCAAATTTCTTTTTGATTTCCTCTGCCAGACCGGCAGCCTTCGGATAGTAGTTTCATACAACACAGTATTCAATCACCACTTTATGCATTTAAATCTCCTTTGTCCGTTAAGTGGATTCTCTGCAAATAATTTTTGTAAGTTTTAAGCATATCACCGATTGTATCCATGCCGACTTTTTCGGTCAGGGCATTGGCAATTACCGGTGCGCTCACCGCTTCGGCGATTACCGCACAGGCTGGTACAGCGGTAATATCGCTGCGCTCCTTATGGGCCATAAATGATTCTTTGGTTTTCATATCAACCGAATGCAGCGGCTTCATCAGCGTGGGAATAGGTTTTTTCATAATATGAAGAACAATGTCCTCACCGGTAGACATACCCCCTTCGATGCCACCGGAATTGTTTGTTTTCCGGTAAAATTTTTCGCCGTCATGGTAAATTTCATCGTGGAACCGGGAACCCGGATTTTGAACGGCGAAAAATCCCGCACCGACCTGCACGCCTTTTACGGCCTGAATGGACATCAACGCGCCAACTAACCGGCTGTCCAGCTTCCGGTCCCATTGCACATAGCTGCCCAGTCCCGGCGGTACATTGCGTATGATGATCTGGATAATGCCGCCGACCGTGTCGCCCTTTTTTTTGATCGAACGAATATGCTCCACCATTTTTTCCGATGCAGCTTTGTCAAGACAGCGTACGGGCGAATCATCGGCTAACTTGTTGAGGTCATCACCGGCGATTACTTTGCTGATTTCCGCGGGGTCGGCCTTAATTGCGCCGATCTGAATGACATGCGAAAAAATTTTAATATCAAACATCCCAAGCAGTTGTTTCACAAAAGCGCCGGCGGCGACGCGCATCGCCGTTTCCCGGGCGCTCGATCGCTCCAGCACATTGCGGATATCCTCGAAATCATACTTCAGAGCACCGGCCAAATCGGCGTGGCCCGGTCTGGGCCTGGTTACGATTTTTTCGCTGCTGCCCGATTCCACAGCCATTTCCTCCTGCCAGTTTTTCCAGTCCTTGTTCCTCAATAAAAAACTGACCGGACTGCCCAGGGTTTTTCCGAATCGCAGACCGGAAAGCACTTCTATCCTGTCGCTTTCGATTTTCATTCTGCCGCCCCGGCCATAGCCCTGCTGACGGCGGTACAACTCGTGATTGGCCCGCTTTAGGTCGATTGACAGATTGGCGGGCAGGCCTTCGATAATGCCGACCAATCCGGGACCGTGCGATTCTCCCGCGGTAAGGTATCTGATCATGAAATTCTTCTCAGTTTACTGATGGTTTCTTCTACAACCTGATCCAGGGGCTTATAGGCGCTGAAACCTGCGGCGTGGTAATGTCCGCCTCCGCCAAATCCGGTTGCAAAGCGCCCCACGTTAACACCGTTTTTGGAACGCAATCCCACCAGAATTTCATCCTTCGATTTTTCAACGAAAACGATGAAAACAGAAGCCTGATTGCTTTTCCGCATCAGATCGATCAGGCCGTCGATCTCTTCGATGGATATATTAAATCTATTCAATAGCTGGCGGTCAACGACAATCCAGGATAGTTCTTTATCCTGATTCACCCTGGTAAGCAGTTTACCCCAGGCCTTTAATTGTTTCTGACTGCCCGCTTCAAATAAACGGCTGTATATCTCAACCGGATCAACACCGCACTCAACCAGATGGGCGGCCATGCGAAACGTAAAGCTGCCGGTCCGGTGAAAGCGAAATCCACCCGAATCAGAGAGAACGGCGGTGTAGAGGGCCCGGGCTGTTTCCAAATCGATCACTGCTCCTACAGATTGCAGGTATTCGTAGATTATCTCCCCGGTAGCCACTTTGTCTTCATCGACAATACAAAGATCCAACAGGGCTTCATTGATCGGATGATGATCGATACATACCTTATATGCCTTGCTGGATAATATCATTCCGTGATAACCGGCAAGCCGGTCCAGGGCGCTGATATCCACAATGATAATGACATCGGCGCCGGCAATGGCCGACCTGGCTTCCTTTTGTGAAAGTTGATTGATAAGCCGGTTCGTACCTAAAAATTGATATTTTTCCGGAATGCTGCCCGGCACAATGATATCAATTTTCTTATCTTTCTTTACCAGATATTGATGCAGGGCAATTAAGGAACCCAGTGCATCGCCATCGGTATGTACATGGCTTGCCAGTACGAAATGCCGATTTTCTTCAATAACTGACCTGAGTGTTTCAAATTTATTATTCATCTGTTTAAATCCCCTCACCCGTTCCCTCCCTGCCATAGGCACCCCTTTGGGGCCTTTGGGGCAATCCAGCCAGGGCGGGAGTGTGAGAAGA
>CAYXRA010000276.1:0-4752 GCA_964467525.1 uncultured Calditrichaceae bacterium | reverse complement strand
TGTTTTATACTGCTGCGTATGATGTATAATACCCACACAAAACGACATAGAACCTCTTTTTGATAGAAGAATGAATTAATGTATTTGTAGATTAATGGAATGATGAATTAGTGGGGTAAGAATGGGGATTAATTGAGTAGTGATTATAAGCATGCTGGCCTGTTTTTTGCATATTTCAATTTAAGATTAAAAATCAATGCGAATTTCTTTATGATTAAAGACGCGGATTATGTAAATTGCAGCAACATTGCAACTAATAATAGTTAATAATTCGATTGACAAAAAATGAAAAGCCTCAGTTATAAGATCGGCATCGGCTATTTTTTTATTATTTGTATCAATATCGCCATAGCGGCGTTTGCCGTCTATCATATCAATCAGTTAAGTATACCGATTGATCGCATTTTGAAGGAAAAATACCAGAATGTCGGCGCCGCGGAAAATATGCGTCAGGCCGTTATCCAGCAGGAAACGGCCCAGTTTGCCATGATCGAGGACGGTATCGATTCATCCCTTACATATCGATTTCATACTTATAAAAATGATTTTCTAAACTGGCATCAGCAGGCGATTAAGGGGCTGGCACTGCCCAGCGAACCGGCCATACTGGACAGCATCAGTCTGATTTTCGGTCGGTATACCAGCCTTTCCCAATCCCTGCAAAAACGTATCAATACGGGCATGGATTATAAAAGCAGGCAAAGTTATCATTACAGCCGCGTCTATCCGCTGGCCAAAAAGCTGGAAGCCTTATGCACGAAACTTAAATCCGTTAATGAAGCAGCGATTGCCGAAGCCGAACTGCGGGCAGCTAATATTTCCATGCGGGCCAATTCACTGATCATTATCTTTTCTTTGATCATGGTTTTCAGCAGCATCACGGCCAGCATCTATTTCACCAGACGCATCATCAAGCCCCTGAAACAGGCAACGGATACGGTGAAAAAAATAGGTCGCGGTAATTTAAATCAGAAGATTGAAATAACCAGTGACGATGAAATCGCACAACTGGGTATTGAATTCAATAAAATGACATCGCGGCTGGATGATTATGAAAAAATGAACATCAGGCAAATTCTGATGGAAAAGAAAAAATCCGAAGGCATCATCGCCAGCATTCCGGTATCAATTATTGTAACGGATCGAGAAAACCGGCTCGTTTTAATGAATGATTCGGCCATGCAGATATTGGGAATTCATGAAGACACCTGGCCGGGAAAGAAAATATCCGAGGTGATTAAGGATGAAAAACTGCAGCAGGTGCTGCAGGCTGATCATTGGTCCGCCGCCAGCATTGATGAGCGTAAAAAATCGATTATTACCATCACACGCGATGATATGGAATTTTATTATGTCATGCGTCAGATAGAGATCACGGATGACCGGAATAATCCGCTTAATATTGTGACGCTGCTCCAGGATGTGACCCGCTTCAAAAATCTGGATCGTCTCAAATCGGAATTTATGGCTACCATCTCGCATGAATTAAAAACGCCGCTGACTTCGATTAATATGGCTATCGATGTTTTAATGAGACAGGTGAAGGGGAGCCTCAACGCTGATCAATTGGACTTGCTGCAGGGCGCTAAAAACGATTGCCTGAGATTGAAGGATTTTGTCCGGGAACTGCTGGAACTTTCCAGACTGGAATCCGGTCACTATGCGCTGAGCCGGCAAAATATAAAACCGGATGCCCTGATCAAAGATGCCCTCGAACCGCTGCAGAATTTTATTAGTCAGAAACAAGTAAAACTTTACCAAAAAATAGATCTGGCTGCAGGGGATTTTTGCGGTGATTTTCCGCGGCTGTCGATGGTGATTACAAATATCGTACAGAATGCAATTGAACATGCACCACAGAAAGGCCGTATTGAAATTGCCGTTGAAGCGAAAAATGAGGGTGTTCTGTTCCTGATTTCAGACAGCGGTCCCGGCATTCCCCGGGAAGCCCTCGATGTCATTTTCGACAAATTTGTGCGGATAAAGCGTTTTGAAAAAAGCGAGACGGATAATATCGGGCTCGGATTAGCCATCGCCCGGGAAATCATTAAGCTGCATCAGGGAAAAATTTGGGCCGAAAGTGAACCGGGAAAGGGCAGCCGTTTTTATTTCTTTATCCCCGCTCAATTGGAAAAAAAAGGGAAGCAGGATGAGACAAGCTAAAAAACCGCAGGTGCTTCTGGTCGATGATGAAGCCAATATTCTGAAAACGATGACCATTTGTCTGGAAGAACTCGGCTTTGAAATCACCAGCACGGTTAAGCCGCAGGAAGCGCTGGATTTGATCTGCCAAAAATATTTTGATCTGGCTTTTGTCGATCTGAAAATGCGTCCCATCGACGGGATGCAGCTGCTTGAAAAAATAAACCGCCATGCGTCCAAAACAACGGTAATTATGATTACAGCCCACGGATCGATTGAAAGCGCCGTAGAAGCGATTAAAAAAGGGGCTTATCATTACCTGCAAAAACCGTTCGATTATCTGGAACTGCAACTGCTTGCCCAAAAGGTGCTCGAATATCACCGCCTTAAGCTTGAAGTGGAAGACCTGAGAGAACAAACCAGATTCCTGGTTTCCGATGAAAATATTATCACGCGTAATCCCAAAATGCGCGAAATGATCGATCTGGCGAAACGGGTGTCGGAAAGTAATCTGAGTGTGCTCATCGAAGGGGAAAGCGGAACGGGCAAGGAATTGTATGCCCAGTTGATCTATCGAAACAGCGACCGGGCCAAAAAACCATTTGTTAAAATCAATTGTGCCGCTCTGCCGGAAAATCTGCTGGAAAGCGAACTGTTCGGTCATGTGAAGGGCGCATTTACCGGTGCGGTTAAAGACCGGCGCGGTCGCTTCGAAATGGCCGACGGCGGGACTGTTTTTCTGGATGAGATCGCCGAGCTGACGCCGGCGCTGCAGGCCAAATTGCTGCGCGTCCTACAGCAAAAAGAATTCGAGCGACTCGGGGAAAACATCACCAGAAAGGTCGATGTGCGGATTATTGCCGCCTCTAATAAAGACCTGGAGCAGGCTATTAAGGAAGGCAGTTTCCGGGAAGATCTTTTTTACAGGCTCAATGCGGTGCGGCTCAAATTACTGCCATTGCGCGAGCGCCCGGAAGATATCATGCTGCTTATTCAGCACTTCATCGATCAGTATGCTGTTGAGGCATTGATGCAGATTGCTCCCGAGGCCGCAAAGGCCCTGCGCGCTTACCGATGGAGCGGCAATGTACGTGAGATGGAAAATGTCATCCAGCGCGCCGTGGTTCTGGCCAAAGATCGAACCATCGTCCTTTCCGATCTGCCGGAGGAGGTCCGCACCGCCACCGAAAAACCGCAGCGGCAGTTTTCTCTGGAAGAAGCGGAAAAGCAGCATATCAAAAAGGTGCTGCAATTTGCAACTGATTTAAATGAAGCGGCGCAAATTCTGGGCATCGATCCGGCGACGTTATGGCGGAAACGCAAACGCTATGAACTGTGACCTTCCGATCCGCATTGCAATTTTCAATATATCTTTAAGACATTATTTATAAATAAATTAACAGTATTAAATAATTCTTACATGATTTCATCATTGCATTATGCAAGGCAAACTTACAGATGAGAATCTGAAGATTTGTTTAATAACTTATTGAAAATTATATACTTAATTGATTGTTTCAGTGCATGGCATGTGAATTGAATCAGATTTGATTGAAATCAGCTTTGGTATGATAAGTAAAATCAAACGAGGAGGTTTGCCATGTCACATTCCGGAAGATTACACGCCAACTATAAGCGTGCAATTGAGGGGGCTTTTACGGTTGCCCTGCTGCTGCTCATTTTCATATTTTATTCTTTCAGTGTTTATGAATCGACGGAGATTGCTTTGGTTAAACCAAACATTGAAACGGAGTGGGTTGAGATTCCAAAAACTGAACAGTTTGAGCGGAAACCACCGCCGGCCAGGCCCTCGATCCCCGTGGAAGCCGATGAGGACGAAATCTTGGATGATGTATCCATAGAATTTCCAACCGTGGATCAGGATCTGCATTTAACGGATGTACCGCCGCCGCCAAAGGATGATGCGGAGGTTTTCTACGAATTTTACGCCGTATCCGAGAAACCAGTGCTGCTCAGGCGGGTGGATCCGTATTACCCGGAAATACCGCAAAAAGCAGGCATCGAAGGATCTGTTACCGTAAAGGTGCTAATCGATAAACAGGGCAATATTGCGCATGCAGAGATGTTTAAATCCAATCCCTTATTTGATGAAGCAGCGCTTAGCGCGGCAAAACAGTTTAAATTCAAACCGGGAAAGCAGCGCGACAAGTATGTAAAGGTTTGGATGTATATTCCCTTCCATTTTCGTTTGCGTAATTAATAAATGAATATGTCCCGGCAATTTATGATCCGTCCCCGATATGGAAGGTTATCCATTCAGGATAGCCTTATTGCTTTGATGGCACTTCTTTTCTGTGTCGAGAAAACACAAAAGTAATTGAATCCTTCCAGAATTACATAAAATTTTGAGTGATAGCAGGGGCAAGACGCCGGGGAAATGAATCATAGAAATTATTGAGAACCCCGCAGGGATTCAATATTTTATTTTTGCTTCGAAATTCCCGGATGAAGGTTGGATTGCTCACTGAATTCTTTTTTTGTCTGTTTTGTGTTTTAGTGATTTTGTGGCTATTCCGTTTCTGCCGCTTAAACACTGTTACTTCCGGTAAAATCTCCCCAGAATTGCCGGTTTAAAATGCCCCAGGGTTT
>CAYXRA010000275.1:0-4760 GCA_964467525.1 uncultured Calditrichaceae bacterium | reverse complement strand
CACGCTACAGCGTGATGGAGAGGGGGCCAGGGGGTGAGGCTTCTTCCTGAACCGCGCAACGGTTAAACATTGGCAACCCGAAGTAAGCGTTAGTGTAATTTTCCCCCTCTCTGTCACGCTACAGCGTGATGGAGAGGGGGCCAGGGGGTGAGGCTTCTTCCTGAACCGCACAGCGGTTAAACATTGGCAACCCGAAGTAAGCGTTAGCACGATCCCGGGTAAACAATTGATCGCACTCCTGGAATCCTGTAAGAATTCAAGAGAAAGTTTTAAGTACGGAATTCTTTGAATTCTCTATTTGTATACACCGATTGGAATCGACCAATGCAGTCTTTTCAATGACAATCAACAGGGATTGTCTATTTTCATTTTTAAGGGTTGCTTTGTTAGAAAAAAGTTAGGAAATTATTTATAACCGTAATCCCAACAAAGGAAGGATGTTTATGGAACATACGTTTAAAGAACTTAAAAGCAAAACCGTTGCCCAGTTACGGGAAATCGCAAAGGATATCGACCATGAAGCGGTAAAAGGTTACACGCAGCTCAATAAGGATCACCTTTTGGAGGCGATCTGCAAGGCCCTGAATCTCGATATGTACGAGCATCATGTTGCGGTGGGGATCGATAAAACCTCCATTAAACAACAGATTAGAGAACTGAAAAACAAAAGAGATCAGGCCATCGCCGATAAGAATAAACCGGAATTACGCGATGCGCGCAAAAACATCAAAAAATTAAAAAAGCAATTGCGCAGAGCTATAGTTTAAGCGCGAAACTGATTAAGACGATTCATGAGTATCCGGAATAAACGGGTTGTTTCCTGTCTGATACGTCCCTGCAGTGTCTGATATTTCAGTTTTTTATGCTTGGAATTCGGAATGTCACCCGCACTAACCTGCCGGTGACATTTTTTTTATTCTGAAATTCAAAATCCGCACAAATTCTTACAAGACAATTTCCCATCTTCATTGCCCTCTATTTTTTAAAAAATCACTACCTGCCGGGATTTCAGATATTTGTTTTCTGGCTGGGCCAGAATCTGATTAATATCAGCGTCTATGCCGCCGACGGCAAAACCAGAGCATTGCCGATGCTGGGCAACGGTAAACACGACCGGTTTTATCTGCTCTCGCAGACCGGTTTACCGGATCACGCGCAGACCGTGGGCATGTTCTTTTTTATCCTGGCCATCGGCGTATTTGTCTTTTGCCTGATCTCGCCCCTGCTGATCGGACGTTACACCGGCTTTGATTCCGTAGTTAATTCATAAATAATAAATCAAGATTAAAACATCCGCCGAAAGATGCTCACGTTCTTATCTATAATTTTACATATTAATACACCTGAATAAAGCACATCCTATTTTATTTGAATCTTTTAATCAAAACCATACAAGTCAGATGCCAAATCCATTCACACTAGCAAATATTAATTCCGGATGTGGCGGTTCTGCTTTTCAACATCAATGATACCTTGAATACTCAGCAATGAATTCAAAGAAATATTTTACTTTGAAGTAATTAATATTATATTGCTGCAAAGCACCTGACTTAAATAATCATTGGTATTTGAGAAAATAAGATAGTTCGAATATGTCCGGGTATAGTATAACATGCCGAAACCGTTTCTTAATGGACAATTAGACTTGATTTAATCGATTGAATATGATCAATGAGTCAAATTTGATAAATTATTATAAATGTTATTGTGAATTAATGAACTAAATCAATCCGACGGGGATGAATATGAAAATAAATACGATTTTACTTTCTATTGCTTTATTTGCCGGCAGCATGCTGTACGGTCAGCAACCCGTGACAGGCGAATCAGCCCTGGGAACAAAGTCCTACGATCAGTATGAACGGCCCGAAGCCTGCAAAAGCTGTCACGTCAAATTTTATCAGCAATGGACCCAATCGATGATGTCCCGGGCCTACACGCATCACTGGGATGAGATAGAATATTTCGAGCTGGCTGTCAAACATGGCGAACAGGATGAAGCATTTGTGGAAGTTGCCCATGGCTGTAACGGCTGCCATGCGCCGATTGCCTTTCTGGCCGGCGATGTGCCGCCGCCCCGACCGGAAGAAAATTCCCGGGCCAATGAATCGGTATCCTGTGAGGTTTGTCATACGGCCAAAGGTATCGGGGGCGATACCCCCTTCAATTTTAATTTTATTTCCAATCCGGGCCGGCTGAAGTACGGCAACAAAACCGGTAAGGAATCGCCGCACCACGACACCCAATACCTCGAGTTCACAACCACGCCCCAGCTATGCGGGTCCTGCCATAATGAACAAAGTCCATTCGGTATCTGGGTTAAATCCACGCAGTTGGAATGGGAAGAAGGGCCCTATGCGGAAGAAGATGTATTCTGTCAGGAATGCCACATGCCCAAATCCGTGGGCCGCAGCGCGAAAATGGCCGAGATTGACACCATCTCCCAGCATTACTTTCCCGGCGCCCACGTCAACGGCAAACTGGCCGGTGTTATCGAAATGGTTGCTTATCCGATGGAACGGGAAATACTGTATGATATACCGGCTGAAATTAAAGTAGAACTTTACAACGCTAAAGCCGGACACAAATTTCCGACCGGTTCGGTGGAAGACCGTATTGTCTGGCTGCATGTAACGGCTACCGATGCCGAAGGCAACAGCTACCATCTGACCGTTGATAAAAAAGGCTTTGAGGGCGAAGCATACACGATAGCGGCTGATGTACTGGCCTATCAGGATTTAGGGATTCCGCTCGGTGATCCTGATTTTAAAGGACTGCAGCGGGACGGCGTACCTTTTGGTGATCGCATTTTTCGCATGCCCTATTTCGATCCCCGGGGCCGGATGACTATTATGCAGTGGAATACCAAATCACTGGGCACCGATTATCGCATCGGTCCGCGTGAAACCAAAGTGGAAACCTTTACCTGGCAGATGCCCGAAGACATCCCCGTGGGAAAAGTCAAAATCAATGCCGAACTGTACTATCGAAAACTGGTCAAGCCGGTAGCCGATTTCCTCAAGGTACCCGAAGAAGAGAGCGAAGCCGTTCTGGTAAATTCCGCGAGCACCTGGTTCGAAGTTTATGAATAATTAAAGGAGACTATCATGCGTTCTATTTTATCAACATTTCTAATAGGCAGTGTCCTGGTTTCGACATTCGGTTTTCTCACCGAAGCACAGGCCATCCCTTCTTTCGCCAGGAAATACAAAATATCCTGTACCACCTGTCATACGGCAATACCAAAATTAAAAGCCTACGGCGATGAAATTGCCGGCAATGGTTTTATCATCCCGGAAGATGAAAGCAAGCGTGATTACGTGACCGCCGGTGATGATCTGCTTCTTTTAAACCGCAACTTCCCTTTCGCCGCTCGTCTGGATTTGCGGGCCGTGCACGATACAGACAAAGAGGTCGATAACGACCTGCAAACACCCTGGGGACTCAAATTGCTGTCCGGCGGCGCCATTTATAAAAATATCAGTTACTACTTTTATTTCTACGCTTCGGAGCGCGGCGAGGTGGCCGGCGTTGAAGACGCTTACATTCATTTCAATAATCTGTTCGGCGCGGAACTGGATATCATGGCCGGACAGTTTCAGACTTCCGATCCATTGATGAAACGCGAACTGCGTCTTACGGTTGAAGATTATGAAATCTATAAAACGCCGATTGGCGAATCGAAGACCGATTTAACGTATGACCGCGGCTTGATGTTTGTTTACGGTATCGGTAAAACCGGCACCGATATCATCGCCATGGCCACAAATGGCAACGGCATCGATGAAGCCGGTGAAGACAAAATGTTTGATGGTGATACATATAAAAATGTCGGTTTGCGGATTAACCAGGCCATTGGTGACAAAGTCAGCATCGGCGGATTTGCTTACTATGGCAAAGAATACATTAAATATGACTTGCCGAATGATATTCCTTATAAGGGTAAAAGCACGGTAACCTATCTCGGCCCGGATGTAAGTGTGAATCTGGGTTATTTTGAGTTTAGCAGTCAGTTTTTAATGCGCAAAGATACCAAACCTTTAGCCAATATGAAGGACATCATAACCAACGGCCTTATCGCGGAATTCATTTATGCTCCGCAAAAAGACAAATCACGATTTTATTTTATCGGCCTTTATAACTACATCGATTCCGATTTGGAAGACAATGATTACCACACGGCCACCCTGAGCGGCACCTATGTTCTGGCGCGCAACATCAGATTACTGGCCGAGGCAACACGCGACATTGAAAACAAATCGAACCGATTCGTTCTGGGTGTCGTAAGCGCATTCTGAGAAATTCAGTCTCTTTTTTAAGCAGTAAAAATAAAGAAGCCTGTTCGCTAAACAATAGTTAACAGGCTTCTTATTTTAAAATGAATAATCTTATCCATCTGCATCGGGGTCGGGGTCGCCATCGGAATCGGTATCGGGTAGGAACGGAATAAGATAAATGATTGATAAATCAGCGCCGAAATTATTCTCCGCAGACTTGTTCAAAAACGCGCAGGAAATTTTCGCCAAGGATTTTATCGATATCCGCACGCGAATATCCTCTTCTTAACAACTCCAGCGTTAAATCAGGAAATTTTGTAACGTCATCAAGTCCTATAACCGTATTGGTTCCGATACCGTCAAAGTCCGAGCCGATACCCACATAATCAATGCCCGCCAGATTGACGATATAATCGATATGATCGGCGACATCATCAATATCGGCGGAGCCGGAATTGCTTAAAAACGGCGGATAAAAAACCA
>CAYXRA010000274.1:0-4783 GCA_964467525.1 uncultured Calditrichaceae bacterium | reverse complement strand
TCGGAATCGGTATCGAAACAGAGGAACATCGACTAGACACACCCATTACGCCGCCGATCACAGCATTCGGAAGACACGCCCGGGTTTACCCACACAAAACGACATAGGCCCAATAATTTTTCGTTGTTAAAAAAGACATTTATATTTACGAATTGAACCTTATATTCATTATTTTTCAATATCGGGTCAGGAGTTCTGAATTTACAGAATGCATTATAAACTACTATTCGGAGAGATTTGATATAAATTTGACATTGGCAATCTTATTCTCTAAACTTGCAAATAGTAACGATTATTAATAAGATTTATGTATAAAACCGAACAGAAAAATTTCAGGCAAAGCAAACACCGCGAACGCATTCTGGAATTACTACGCTCTACGAACACGCATCCTACGGCGGACTGGGTTTATGAAAAGATAAAAAAAGAATTTACGCAACTCAGCCTGGGCACGGTTTATCGCAACTTATCCATTCTCATTGATATGGGTCTTGTCAAAAAAATACATTACGGCAGCACCTTTGATCGGTTTGAGGCCAAAACGGAACCGCACTATCATCTCATCTGCGAATCATGCGGAAAAATATCGGACTTCCAAATGCCTGTTTACGATGAGCTTAATTCGAAAGCGTCACAATTAACCGGCTTCACCATCCACAGCCATAAACTGGAATTTTTTGGAATGTGTGAAGATTGCAAACAAAAATAACATCGGCCTGATATCTAAAAATTTAACATTAATAAGTGATAATCGTTATGAATAGCATTTTATTTATTCATTCAAATATATTCACATTAATGTAAGGAGCATTTAATATGCATGAAAAAAGTATCAAATTACTAAACAAGGCCATCGCCGATGAAATGACCGCGGTTCATCAGTATATGTACTTTCATTTCCACTGCGATGATCAGGGATATGACCTGCTGGCCGGTCTTTTTAAACGTTCGGCTATCGATGAAATGACACACGTGGAAGAGCTGTCCGAACGCATTTTATTTTTGAAGGGTGAAATCGAGCTAAAGACCGCGCAAGAGGTTAAGAAAGTTCACGACGTAAAAAGCATGCTGGAAATGGCCTGCCAAATGGAGGGCGATGCGGTAAAGGATTATAATACATGGGCCAATGAAAGTGCAAAAAACGCTGATTCCGCAACCAAGAAAATTTTTGAAGATTTAGTTACAGATGAGGAACGGCATTTTGATCAATTTGATACGGAACTGGAGAATATCTCAAAATTCGGTGAAAGATACCTGGCTTTGCAATCCATTGAAAGGAGCAAAAATATGGGAACGGCTTCGGCGGAGTAAGCGCGTTTCAGGATCCAAAAAAACATCATTAAATTTAAATCACATAAGTCGAACGAATAAGTTCATACAATACTTGGAGGCACGTTTATGAGTAAAGAAAGTAAAAATCCGGTACCACATGCCACCGGCCGTGGTACATCAAACAAGGACTGGTGGCCGAAGCAGTTAAATCTTAAAATACTGCACCAGCATTCCGACCTGTCCAATCCCATGGGCAAGGATTTCAATTATGCTGAAGAGTTCAAAAAGCTCGACTTGCAGGCGGTCAAAAAAGACCTCTATGATCTGATGACCGACTCGCAGGACTGGTGGCCGGCCGATTACGGTCATTATGGCGGACTCTTTATCCGCATGGCCTGGCACAGCGCCGGTACGTACCGCATCGGCGACGGCCGCGGCGGCGGCGGGACCGGTAACCAGCGTTTTGCGCCCCTCAACAGCTGGCCGGACAATGCCAACTTAGACAAAGCGCGATTCCTGCTCCTGCCCATCAAACAGAAATACGGCAGGAAAATATCCTGGGCCGACCTGCTGATCCTCGCCGGAAATTGCGCACTCGAGTCCATGGGACTCAAGACATTCGGTTTCGCCGGTGGTCGTGAAGACATTTGGGAACCCGAAGAAGATATTTACTGGGGCGCTGAAGCGGAGTGGCTCGGAGACAAACGATACAGTGGGGACCGGAAGCTTGAGAATCCGCTTGCCGCTGTTCAGATGGGTTTGATCTATGTAAATCCGGAGGGTCCGAATGGTGAACCGGATCCGGTGAAATCCGGTCAGGATATTCGCGAAACCTTTGCCCGCATGGCGATGAATGATGAAGAGACCGTCGCCCTTACGGCCGGCGGTCACACCTTCGGGAAGTGTCATGGCGCCGCGCCTGATTCCCATGTCGGCCCTGAACCGGAAGGCGCATCAATCGAAGAACAGGGCCTCGGCTGGAAGAGCAGCTACGGCAGCGGCAAGGGTGATGACACTATCACCAGCGGCCTGGAAGGCGCCTGGACCCCGCACCCGACCCGCTGGGATATGGAGTACTTTGATATGCTATTTGGTTATGAGTGGGAACTGACCAAGAGTCCTGCCGGCGCCTGGCAGTGGCAACCTAAAAATGTGGCCGATAAGGACATGGCACCGGCTGCCCACGATCCCTCGAAAAAGGTCCCGACAATGATGTCAACTGCGGACCTGGCCATGCGCATGGACCCGGTCTATGAAAAGATTTCTCGCCGTTTCCATAAAAATCCGGATGAATTTGCCGATGCATTCGCCCGCGCCTGGTTCAAGCTGACCCACCGCGATATGGGACCAAAATCACGCTATCTCGGTCCGGAAGTGCCCGGGGAAGATCTCATCTGGCAGGATCCTGTTCCCGCCGTTGATCATGAATTGATTGACAAGCAGGACATTGCCGCCCTGAAAAGCAAGATCCTCGATTCCGGATTGTCCGTACCGGAACTGGTCTCAACGGCCTGGGCTTCGGCGTCCACATTCCGTGGTTCCGACATGCGCGGCGGCGCCAACGGGGCACGTATCCGTCTTGCACCGCAAAAGAACTGGGAAGTGAATCAGCCTGACCAGTTGCAAAAGGTACTGGATACACTTGAAGGCATCCAAAAAGATTTCAACAAGGCACAGTCCGGTGGCAAGAAAGTTTCACTGGCCGACCTTATCGTTCTGGGAGGCTGTGCCGGCGTCGAGCAGGCCGCGAAAAGTGCCGGTCATGATGTGACCGTTCCCTTTGCACCGGGACGCACCGATGCTTCGCAGGATCAGACCGACGCGGATTCATTCGCTCCACTTGAACCGGCTGCCGACGGATTCCGTAATTATCAGAAGGCCAAATATGCCGTAACGGGCGAAGAACTGCTTTTGGACAGAGCGCAATTGCTCACGCTGACCGCACCCGAGATGACGGTTCTGATCGGCGGCATGCGCGCCCTGAACGCCAACTTCGGTCGGTCCGGACACGGCGTATTCACAGATCGGCCGGAAACGCTGACCAACGACTTCTTCGTAAATCTGCTCGATATGGGCACCACGTGGAAAGCAACTTCGGAAGACGAAGATGTGTTCGAGGGTCGTGACCGCAAAACGGGCGAACTGAAATGGACCGGCACCCGTGTCGATCTGATCTTCGGCTCGAACTCCCAGTTGCGGGCATTATCGGAAGTTTACGGCAGTGCGGATGCTCAGGAAAAGTTCGTAAACGATTTTATTGCGGGCTGGAATAAGGTCATGAATCTGGATCGTTTCGATCTGGCCTGATCGCGGTACCAGGCTTTCGCAAGCTATTCAAATTAAAATTGGGTGGTGTTTCAATACGATCAGAAGCGCCGCCCTTTTCTTTTTTAGTTTGTACCGGTGTATTCTGTCATCTTCCATGCCATCTTATGGCTGTCCTATTCACATGCGCATGCAATGCGTTTAAGCTCACATAAGATAATATCCGGCCTGATAAGTATAGATTCCGGCGGGATACTAACTTTCGGATGCTTTCCTGTTTTCAACATTGCGCAGCACGGCAATGAAAAACCACAACCCGATTAAACCCAGCACGGCAAAGCCGGCAACCGGTCCGATGATCTGACCGGTAGTCAGATTTACACCGGCCGAAACCTGAAACCAGGTCTGGGCGGCAATCTGCGGCGGCAACAGAATAACGATAAAAAGCAGCGGCATGGCAATCAGATAACCCAATGATTCACCCCTTCGCACCAGAATCGCAGAGATGAGTGTCGCCGGCGTAATAATCGCCAGGTCCAGTCCGTAGGTTACCATGGTCGTATAGCTGTCAAGCAGCAGCGGGGGCCGGTTTTGCAGGAGGGCGCTTACCAGCGGTTCACCCCAGATGAAGAGCGTGCCAATACCGGCTACATACATGAATACAGCCAGACTTTTTCGCGGAGCCGTATTGGAAATCGCCGCGCGCAGCTCCCGCAGATCAATCGCGGAAAAGGTCAGGATAAAAGCAAACAGGCTGGCTGCAAAGAGCAAGGTATAGATCAGAAACAGTTTATTATAAGCCGCCCCGAAGGTCATGGATACATAGGCATAAAGAAAATAAGCCAGCACACCGCATTGCAGCAGATAGTCCTTCATTCCGTTTCTTCTAAAGCGCCAAGTTGAAAATATCAACACAGGCAGGCCCAGACAAAGTATGGTCAGATCGACGCCGCGGTTGCCGGTACCCATAAATAATGAATCAAAAAAATAGAGTCCCTGTCCGTAAATTTGCACCGTCTGTCCGTGCAGGGTGGTAAACGGAAAAGGATGGCCCGTTTTTCCGGAAAACAATCCCATACC
This sequence comes from uncultured Calditrichaceae bacterium, assembly GCA_964467525.1. GTDB lineage: Bacteria > Calditrichota > Calditrichia > Calditrichales > Calditrichaceae > CAYXRA01. The sequence continues at coordinate 166 of CAYXRA010000274.1, read as the reverse complement.
CGCGGCGAAAACCGACAGGACAATAATGAATACAGATAACAGAGAAATAATTTGCGATTTTTTCATTTCAGACCTGCATATTTTTTTTAATTACCATACCACTTCAAAAAAACAGCCTGATCACCACCCACCCTTCCCGGGCGCTGCGATCAGGCTTAATTTATTT
>CAYXRA010000273.1:0-4815 GCA_964467525.1 uncultured Calditrichaceae bacterium | reverse complement strand
CTGGGTATTGCCATGCAACTGACCAACATCCTGCGCGACGTACAGGAAGATAAAAACATGAACCGCATTTATCTGCCGCTGGATGAGCTGGAAGATTTTGGTCTGACAGAAAAAGATTTTTTCAAAGAAAATATGTCTGACCAGATGCGCAAGTTCATGTCCTATCAGATCAAACGCGCGCATAATTATTATGAAGAAGCACAGCCCGGTGTAAGAATGCTCAGCAGAGATTCCCAGTATTCCATCTATGCGGCGGGGCGCATCTATCGCGGCATTCTTTATAAAATCGAAGCCCGGAACTACAATCCGTTCCTTGGACGCGTATTCGTACGGCAAAGCAGGAAGCTGCTGATTCTGTTCAACGAATTATTTAAAACGCGTGTCGTACAACCGGCGGTTTCACTGTTTGTTTAGACTGTAGCGGATAGGGTATATCGTTCAAATTGAAACGAAAATAACAAGCGTATGAGAAAGAATCTTTACACTTTGATTTTACTATCTTTACTGCCTTTTGTGCTGTTAGCGGAATCGACCGGAAAAATCCAGGGCCGTGTCATTGACGGTCGCACAAAGGAACCGCTGGCCGGCGTGAATGTGGTTGTGCCGGATAAGAACCTGGGCGCCTCTACGGATAAGGATGGTTATTATCGCATTGAAAACGTGCCCACCGGTACGCAGCGCCTGGAATTCAACTACATCGGCTACGAACCGCGGCTGGTCAGCGATATTCTGGTCACTTCATCAAAACCGGCCACGGTAAATATCGAACTGCGCGAACAATTGATTGAAACGGAAGCCATTGTTGTAACCGGGGGCTATTTTCCGGAAGAAACCAGAACGCAGCCCAGCACCATTGCCCTGAACCGGGAAGAAATCCGCCGCTTCCCCGGAGGATTTGAAGATGTGGTGCGCACTGTTTCCACCCTGCCGGGCGTCACGATCACCGGGGCCAACGGGCGAAACGATCTGCTGGTGCGCGGCGGCGGTCCGTCGGAGAACCTGTTTATCGTGAACAATATCGAAGTACCGAATATAAACCATTTCGGCACTCAGGGTGCAACCAGCGGAACAATCAGTTTTATCAACCTCGATTACGTGGATAATGTGTCGTTTTCCACCGGCGGATTCTCCGCACAATATGGCGATAAAATGTCATCGGTACTGGAGCTGGAATTGAGTGAAGGCCGCACTGACCGCCTGGGCATTAAGACACTCGTGTCCGCTACCCAGTTTGGATTCAACAGCGAAGGGCCAATTGGTGAATTCGGCAATTTTATTTTTTCGGCCCGCAAAAGTTACCTGGATTTAATTTTTAAAGCTGCAGAACTGCCGTTTGTACCGGTTTACACCGATTTTAATTTTCTGGCTCATTTTCAGCCCACCAATCTGGACCGCATTACCGTGATTGGATTGGCAGCCATCGACCGGGTTGATCGTGATCAGACGACTTTGGAAAACCGGGTGACCAATGCCGGCATTCTGGATAACAGTCAAAATCAGTATATTTTTGGTATCGATTACCGGCGTTCGCTGAGTCACGGCTTTATTGATCTAACCTTAAATTACAATCTCAACCAGTATGAGTTTGCCCAGGTTGATTCACTGGAACAGGAATATTTTCGCAGCGACAGTGATGAAAATGAAATAGGCATCAAATTAAATCACCTGTGGGCCATAACCCGTGAATTCAGCATTCTGTCAGGTATCAGCCATAAGCTGATCCGAAACGATAGCAACATCCGTTTCGCCGATGTTATTTATGACCGCAACGGTTTGGCCGTACCGCGGTCTTCACTCGGATTACCGGCCCGGAACAGCGGTCAGTTTAATTCTGCCAAAAGCGCTTTTTTCATGGAATCAGATTATACTATAAGCGGCCGTCTTTCGGTCAATGCCGGATTGCGCGTCGATCGTTATGATTTCTTATCAAAACAATACTATCCGGCGCCCCGGATTGCATTCCGTTATCAGGCGCTTGAAAAACTCAGCATCAAACTGAGCGGCGGTACCTATTACCAGTCACCTTCCTATGTCTGGCTGACTAACCGCGCCAACCGTGACCTGAAGGCCCTGCGCAACGATATGAGCGTATTGGGGATGGATTATATACTGCGACCGGATACGCGCATCGGCCTCGAACTTTATTACAAAAAATATTCGGATCTGCCCACCGGCGCCAAAAACGGCGTTAATGATTATTTCGTCATAACCGGCACAGGCAGCAATTATGGCGGTCGTAATGAAGATTTTCAATCTTTCGGCTATTTTCCGATGGTCGCCGGCGGTGAAGGCACGGCGTACGGAATGGAATGGCTTATTCAAAAACGGTTTTCCGAAATTCCATTTTACGGGCAGATTTCTATTTCACTCAGCCATTCGGAATATACCGCAGGAAACGGACAAACCTATGAGGGTCCCTTCAATCAGCCTTTTATTCTGAACATTTCAGGCGGATATATTTTCAATGAAAACTGGGAGGTCAGCGGCAAATTCCGTTATTTCAGCGGCGTACCCTACACTCCCGTTTATGTCCCGTCGGAAAATCCAAGCGGTAATTATGCCATTCAAAATTTGCCGGATGAATATCTTATCGCGCGACTGGCTGACGGCCATCATCTCGATCTGCGTGTCGACCGCTACTTCAATTTCAGCAGCTGGACTCTGGTGGCATTTGTCGATATTCAGAATGTCTATAATTACAAATTACCCCAGCGCCCGACCTACGATTTCTGGAACAGGGAAATCGTTAACACCAGCGCCATCGGCATATTACCCTCTATAGGCATTAGTCTGGAGTATTGATTTCATTTTAGAAAGTTTGACCAATTAAAAAGCGTGTAATAAGCGCATAAAACACATTCGGAATCGAATATAAATCATCCTTAGGCCTGTTAAAATTATGTTGCTTTAAAAAGGTAAACATTTTGAATTAATATTATTAACTGGTCACTCATATTATATATTTTGGACAAGTTTGCAAATTTATCTGCTCAGTCGGGAAAATTAATGTTGGAATCATTTTAACCGAATATATTCAGATAACAAATAGGAACTTAAAGCAAATAATATAAAATGGTTCGTAATTTTCTTGTGTTCGCTTGCATACTTTTATTGATGATTTCCGTTGTCCTGCCGCAGTCTGCCAATGAAAAAATGAATCGAATGTCTAATGGTGAAGAGATCGAATATCTGATCGATCATGCCCGCAAAGTTTTCTATGTCTCACAAGATTCCGCTCTGAAGGTTTCAAGGCAGGCAGTCCGGCTTGCCCGTAATAGTGAAAATAAAAATCTTTACGGTGATGTACTTTACGCTATGGGGTATAATTTTTATCGCTTAAGCAAAACAGATTCTGCCATACACTATCTCAGAAAATCCCTGAACTTGCGCAAGGCGCTTGGAGATTCCGCAGGGATCGGTGAGAGCATGAACCGACTGGGTAATGTCTACTGGTATCTCGGCGAGCAAATTAAGGCAAAAAAATACTACGAAAGTGCCCTTGAAATTCAACAAAAAATTGACAATTACAAAGAAGCCGGCAGAATCCTGAATAATCTTGCCAACACCTACCGGCGCTGGAACGATTATGATACGGCATTGGACTATTATTTAAAGTCTCTTGAAAATTACCAAAAGATTGATTTTACCGAAGGTATGGCCTGGCTTAACTTTTCGCTGACGCTATTTTATAAAAAACTGAATCAGAATGAGAACGCGCTCGCCAGCTTATCCAAATCCTTCGAACTCTATGAAAAGTTAGCTAATACTACTAACGACAGCACCGGCTTAATGCTCTGTTACGGTCAACTCGGCGATATTTACCATATCCAGGGTAAATATGAACAAGGATTATCCTACCATCTGAAGGCTCTGAAAATGCGCCGCAGAAGCGGCGTTGAATCGGCCATTGCCGACGGATTATCCGGGGTCGGGCAGGGGTATTATCATCTCGGGCGTTATCAGGAAGCGATCGCCTCATTTGAACAGTCGATGGAAATCGGACGCAAAATCAATAATCTATCAATGATGTCCACTAATCTGAAATATTTGGGCTACGTCTATCACAAATTAGGCAATGTAAAGCAGGCTATCGATTATCTGCAGCACGGTCTCAAAATCGCCAGGGAACAAAACAGCCTGATTACGGAAAAGCAGATACTAAAAAAGCTCAGTCAGATATATGCCGAGCTGGATCAGTTTGCCCGTGCACATTACTATCAAACGAAATACATCGCCGCACTTGACAGCAATTTCAGTTCCGAGGTGACCAATCGTCTGGCTTCCATGAAAATTCTCTATGACATAAAAGAAAAAGAAAATGAGAATGTGCGACTGTCACAAGACAACCGCATCAAAGAACTGGAACTTGAAAAATCAAAGACCACGCATCGCCTGTTATTGATTATTATAACTGTGACAATTGCCGGTGTGTTATTGATCATCCATTTTTATACTAAAAAAGCAAAAACAAACAGGCAACTGACACTGAAAAACAATGAAATTGAGGCGGCACGCATTCTTCTCGAAAATGAAATCGAGGAACGCAAGCAAATCGAATCCGAACGCGAAAAGTTAATAGCCGATCTGCAGGATTCCCTGAAAAAAATCAAAACCCTCGGCGGCCTGGTTCCGATTTGCTCTAAATGTAAAAGCATCCGCAACGACCATGGCTACTATGAGAAACTGGAAAAGTATATGATGGATCATTCGGAAATTGTGTTCAGTCATGGCATTTGCCCGGACTGCGCCAGAGAACTATACCCGGAATTTATCAAGGATGAGGAGTGAAGTTTTTTTCATCTGTTTAAAATCCCC
>CAYXRA010000272.1:0-4833 GCA_964467525.1 uncultured Calditrichaceae bacterium | reverse complement strand
CGCCAAGACATGACGCAGGGGTGGGGATTTTAAACAGATGAAACATCCATGATTTTGTAAACACACAAAGGCATGATTAAATAGAACCCTCACCCCTTCGCCCCTCCCCCGAAACATCGGGGGAGGGGTTGGGGAGGGGGGCATCACACTCCCGCCCTGACGGGATTGCCCCAAAGGGGTGGCTTGCGCCAGGGTGGGGATTTTAAACAGATGAAATAATGGACCGAAAACAAAGAGGTAATCATGTTTCACTATATTATGCTCATTATTGCACTGATTGTCACCTTTTCCTGTCAGCAGCCTGAATATGATGTGATCATCATGGGCGGACAGGTTATCGACGGTACGGGAAAACCGCGCTATTTGTCCGATGTTGCCGTCAGGGACGGGAAGATTGCCGAAATTGGCATAAATATCACCAAATCGGCAAAAGAAAGAATTAACGCCGAAGGTCAGATGGTTTGTCCCGGATTTATCGATATGCTGTCCTGGGCAAGCGGACCGATTGTGTATAACGGCAAAGCGCCCAGTGTCGTCCATCAGGGCATCACCACGGCCATATTCGGTGAGGGTTGGTCCATGGGACCGGTAAATGATAATGTGCGCCGTGAAATGAAAAACTGGTGGCAGGAATACGATATCCGGTACGACTGGAAATCGCTGGCCGGATACCTGCAATTTATTGAAAATCAGGGTACTTCGGTAAATATTGCTTCCTATGTCGGCGCCACCACCCTGCGCATGTATGTGATCGGCTTTGAAGACAGGAAAGCCACCGCGGATGAAATGCAACAGATGAAAGCATTACTGCGCGCGGAAATGGAAGCCGGCGCTTTGGGATTAGCCAGCAGTCTTGTTTATACACCGGCCTTTTACGCCGATACGGAAGAGCTGATCGGGCTGGCTAAGGTCGCCGCGCAATACGACGGTGTTTACGCCTCCCACATCCGCAGCGAAGGTAACGACCTGCTGCCGGCGCTTGAAGAATTCTTAACCATTTGTAAAGAGGCAGCCATTCCCGGTGAATTGTATCATTTTAAAGCCGCCGGACGCAGCAACCGGGACAAACTGGACGAGGCCATTGACCGCATCGGGCAGGCTAAAGAAGAAGGCCTTGAAATTACCGCTGATATTTATCCATACACGGCCGGCGCAACCGGTCTCAAGGCCATGATTCCGCCCTGGGCCAAAGAAGGCGGCGATAAAGCCATGATCGAACGACTGAAAGATCCTGCTACCCGCAATAAAATTAAGGAAGAAATACGAACCAGCGTACAGGGCTGGGAAAACTTTTATCGTATGTCCGGCGGCGGCGAAGGCGTTTTGATCAGTTATATGTCCGAAAAAAATAAAGACCTGCAGGGCAAACGACTGTCTCTGATCGCTGATATGCGCGATCAGGATGAACTGGAAACGCTATTTGATTTATTAATCGAAGAAGAAGGCGGTGGCGGCGGGATTTATTTTTTCATGTCCGGGGAAAATGTGGCAAAAAAACTGCAATTGCCCTGGGTTACTTTTTGTACCGATGAAGATACCTACGAGCCGCAGGGATTAATGAGTAAGCGCAATCCCCATCCACGCGCCTACGGCACTTTTCCCCGCATTCTGGGGCGTTATGTCAGAGAGCAGAAACTGATTTCCCTGGAAGAAGCGATCCGTAAAACCAGCGCTTTGCCGGCAAAAGTACTGGGATTAAACGACCGCGGTATTTTGAAAGCGGGCATGGCCGCCGATATCGTCGTTTTCGATCCCGATAAAATAATCGATAAGGCCACTTACACCGATCCCCATCAGTTCCCTGAGGGGATAAAACATGTACTTGTAAACGGTAAATCCGTGATAAAACAGGGCCGGCATACCGGTGCCACGCCCGGTGCGGCGCTGTTTAAAATCGCCGCCGATACTCAGTAAAGGTAAAATGAGAAATGAGAACTATGACATTTTTATTTTTTTTCGCGATCGTACTGATCATTTACAGTCTGGCTAATTATTACATTTTTATCAGGGGCTGGCAGGCTCTGCCGCAGGATTCGAAAGTCCGGATTTATTATCTGACCATTTTTTTGATACTGGCCGCATCTTACATCGTGGGACGTGTTCTGGAAAAAATATATCTCTCGGTTGTTAGTGATATTTTTGTCTGGATTGGTTCTTTCTGGCTGGCGGCGATGCTCTACCTGTTTCTGGCCGTACTGCTGATCGATATTTTCCGTCTGCTGAATCACTGGGTTTTCAAAATTTCCTACCCGGCGCAGATGCCATTGTACACTGCCATAACCGTGTTTTCTTTGACTCTGATTTTACTGATATACGGTTATATCAATGCCTGCAATCCACAGATAAAAACTCTTGATATTAAAATTGATAAAAAATCAAAATTATCCGGATTATCCATTGTTGCTGTTTCCGACATCCATTTGGGTACGATTGTGGACCGGAAGCGTTTTTGCAGAATGGTGGAACGGATTAACAGCCTGGAGCCCGACCTGGTGCTTTTGGCCGGCGATATCGTCGATGAAGACCTGGCCCCGGTAATCCGTGAGAATATCGGGGAAGCCCTTACAGAAATCAGCGCCAAATACGGCGTCTATGGAATCACCGGCAACCATGAATATATCGGCGGCGTCGAGCAGGCCGCACATTATCTGGAAACCCACAACGTACGCTTGCTGCGTGATACGACAATATTAATCGAAGATGCCGTTTACATCGTTGGACGGGAAGACCGCAGCATAAGCCAGTTTACCAATGGCCGAAGGAAGCCGCTGAAATCCCTTTTAAAATCCGTTGATATCAACCTTCCTGTTATTTTAATGGATCATCAGCCTTTCCAACTCGAAGAAGCGCGCGATAACAATATCGATCTGCAAATTTCCGGTCATACCCACCATGGCCAGATATTTCCGATCAATTTCATAACCAATGCAATTTATGAAATCAGCTGGGGATACCGGATAATAGGACGGACGCACTACTACGTATCCAGCGGCGCCGGAACCTGGGGCCCGCCGATCCGCACCGGCAATCATCCGGAAATTGTTCAGCTTAAATTGCAGTTTGAAAATGAATATGACGCAACCAAGGCCGAAATATCTCGTAAACAAGAATAATCAATCACATCATACCTAGTGAGGAGGCTATTCACATGAAGATGACTCACCTGTTTTCATTTTTATTTGTTTTGCTGTTCCTGCAATTTTCTTTGGGCAAAGATATTGATAAGGAATATCACGAATCCTTTGATGTAAAAAAAGGCGATGTACTGCATCTCGAACAGGGCGACGGTAATGTGTCCATCACGCCCTGGGATAAAGATATTCTGGATATTAAAGTAGCTTACCATGCCGAAATTCATTCGCTTATCGGAGACCGGGACGTGGAGTTTAATATTGAATTTTCCCGGAAAGGGAATACGATCTATGTCATAGAACATAAGCGTGTTTCCGGCGAACTGCATCTCGGTTCCTACCGGGAACGTGAATATCGCTATACGATTCGCGCCCCGCGCTATCTTATTCTGGAACTGGAATGCGACGACGGCGATGTTAACATTGAAGACTGGGAAGGTGATATTGCCTGCAATATGGACGATGGTGATCTGAACCTGAAAAACATCAATAGCAGTGAAATTGAACTGCGGATTGAAGACGGCGACCTAGTATTAAAAAACATTAACAGTGCTCTTTTCATCGATAGTGAAGACGGGGATATCGAGATTACGGAGTGCAAAACATCCGAAGCCAATATCCGTGTTGAAGACGGCGATATTGAAATTCGTCAGGGCGAGGGTAAATTTGAAATTGTTACCGAAGACGGCGATATTCAGATAGAATCCATGCGCACCACTTTTTTAAGAATCAGAGGCGAGGACGGCGACATTACCGTTCATTTGCTTAAAGTCCCGGAAATTGACCTGAACGTACAGTCTGACGACGGTGATATCACAATCGATGCCGAATACGGCATTTCAGCGGATATTTCCATAAACACCGATGACGGTCCGGTGGACGTTGATCTGGTCGATCCCGATGATTATGAAAAAGGAAAACACTACTTTGAAGGCAGCATGCACGGCGGTAAGGGGAAAATTAAACTGCGCACCAATGACGGCTATGTTCGATTGAGTGAGTCAGAATAATCCTGAAAATTATAGCATTTTTCATGGGATCGATTGAAGTTCGACTTGAGTTTGACGCCACATAATATTTGAAATTATTTGCAGATCAACTATTTAAAGTCCTAAATTTAAGGCTATAAAAAGGTCTTAAATAAGAGGTGAATAAATGGATGTAATATTATCAAAATTTTCTGCCAGCATTTCAGAGCTAAAAAAAAATCCTTCCGCCCTATTAAAAAAATCAGAGGGCTCTCCTATCGCAATCCTAAACCACAACACACCCGCTGCCTACCTAATTCCTGCTGAAACATATGAGTGGCTTTTAGATAAAATTGAAGATATTGAACTTGCTCAGATTGTTAAGGAACGATTATCAGAGAGAGAAACTGCAATCGAAGTGGATATAAATGACTTATAAAGTAAAATTTCTGCCTACCGCGCTAAAAGAATGGGAAAAGCTATCATCTGATATTCGGGAGCAGTTTAAGAAAAAACTTATTGAAAGAGCAAAAAATCCACGAGTTCCGTCAAGTCAATTACATGGCTTTAAAGATGTATATAAAATTAAGTTCTGTATCTGATTACGGTTGAAAAACACAATATTTGTAGATACAATAAAGATATATGGTTCTATGTCGTTTTGTGTGGGTAAACCCGAGAGCGACTTCCGAATGCTGTGGTTGGCGGGGTAATGGGTTTGTCTATTCGATGTT
>CAYXRA010000271.1:1547-4863 GCA_964467525.1 uncultured Calditrichaceae bacterium | reverse complement strand
TTCTGTCAATGAATTAAAACAGATTCTTGATCAGGACCCATCCATTCTGCTTGATGTGGTTAACCTGGAAACAGGTCAGGGCAATCCAATCACTGATTTCCGGCTCAGCCAAAATTATCCCAATCCGTTTAATTCCATTACCAATATTAACATAAGCCTGCCCCATAGCGCTGAGGTTAAACTGGACGTGTTTAATGTGTTGGGGCAAAAAGTCAAAACGCTTATTGATAAAAGAATGGCAGCGGGTAAACACACGTTTCAATGGGATGGTACAAACGACCATGACCGCGTTTTGGCATCGGGAATTTATTTTTATAAATTGAAGACAAAATCATTTACGCAATGTAAAAAAATGCTGTTTTTGAAATGACAATAAGAAAACGAACGCTAAAATTATGTAGTTCTTCATCGGATATAAAAAAGGATGGACATGTTAAGACAAGTCTTCATTTACATAAGTGCATGCGTAACAGCTCTTGTTTTACTTTCAAAATGTGAAACGCCGGCCGATCCGCAAAATGTGAGCAAGCCGTCACGGATCAAACCGCAAATTTATTTGCAATCGCTTAGAAATTTTGCCAATGACAGTATGACTTCCAAAATCACAGTTAAACTGAAAGATGAGAATGATGATTATGTTGAAGTAAGCGGTGGTAAGGTTACCGTAAACGGTGTAAAATTGCTTCCACCATCTTCCAGTTTTCAAGGACCGGATACAAGATACTATAAATCCACGACGCCGGTGCTGCCCGATTCAGTCTACACATTCCGGGTCACTTTTTCCGACGGCGATTACGGCTATGCCTGGATCGAAACCGCTGATTTTATTGTCAAGGAATTGAATATCCCGCTGGAACACCGCCACGATACACCGATGACCATAAGCTGGAAGGCCAAAGATTTTCGCTATCCGCAGCATGTTTACATCCAGTACTGGACGAAGGAACACGGCTTTTCCTCAAATGATCAGGTCAAAATAAACGTGGACAATCCCTTTGCCGGGCAAATAACCATTGATAAAAAATATTTTCCCCAACGCGATAAGAGCGACGAGAAAGACAACGAAACCCGGATTATCCTGATTGCCGCCACCGAAGGGCTTATTGAGGACAGTTTTATGTCCGGCGGCTATATCGAAAGCCAGATTCGTGTTTACCGGGATATTTTTGTTTATTAACCTGTAAATAAATTGGTTTGAATATTAATCCGTATTATGCTTATTTCTGAATATCTCTTGTTTACATCGCCTGCTTTATTTAGTATTTTAATTATTGTTACAGAGATAAAACTCAGTAATTACCGTTTTTAATTAAAGATGAAATGAGGCGATGTATTATGAAATTAAACATCAAAGCATTCGGCTTAACCTGCGCATTAATCTGGGGCTTCGGCCTGCTTATCTTAACCTGGTGGATGATCCTGTTCGACGGCGCTACCGGCGAGGTGACGCTGATTGGCAAAATCTACCGCGGTTACAATATCAGTATGAGCGGAAGTTTTATCGGATTGCTGTGGGGCTTTTTCGACGGCCTGATCGGCGGGGTTATTTTCGCATGGCTGTATAATTTACTCGCCGGTAAACTAACGCAAAAACAATAACGGTTGCTAAGCATCATTTTTTATCGCACACGAAGGGAAGGAACCCGTGCCGGAAGTCGCGAATAGATTCAGATTTGTTTTAATTATCTTAACTATAATATTTATACAAATTCCGGCTCTTGCTCAAATCGCCGGCAGCCGCGAAGAACCGATCGTTTTCGAGGAACCGGAATGGACGGCGCTTTTCGACCGCACCTCCGGCTGGACGGGCAGTGATGCGTGTTACTCCATTCCCTTTTCGGGATTTGACGCATCCGGCAGTCCGGCCGACGACACGACCATGTTTCTATTCGGCGATACCTTCATCGGCGAGGTCGATGAAAACAATGCCCGCAAGAACAGCAAAATGATCCGTAATACCTTTGCCGTCCTCAATACCAAAAGTCCCCTGCCCGGGGAAATTAATTTTTACTGGGGTACCGACGGACAAGGCGATCCCGAAGCCCTGTTCAAAGCCGATACCCCGACTTCGGATCCCGACGACTGGATCTGGCCGATGGACGGTATCCGCATCGGCGAGCGCTTTTACATCTACGGCCTGCGCCTGTTTGATCCGCCCGGATTCGCTTCTTTCGAAATCAACGGTATCACGTTAATCTCATTCGAGCTGGATGCGCAGCGCAACATGATTAATTACCGCCATGTCGATACGCCGCTGTTTTACAAAGATGCCGACGATGTGGAAATCGTGATCGGCCAGGCCGTACTGCCCATGACTCCGGAATCCGGCAATTCCGGCGCCGACGGCTATATTTACATTTATGGTCCGCGCAACCGGCCCTTCAATTACAAACAGATGGTTGTCTCCAGGGTGCAGCCCCGGCATATCGGGGATTTTGCCTATTATGAATTCTGGGACGGCGGCACATGGCAGAGTGAAATCGAAAACTGCGCGGTGCTGACGGACAGCATTTCACAGGAATTCAGCGTAACGGCGCTGGATGACGGCCGCTTTATCGCCGTTTTCGAATTCGAAGGCCGGGTATGCGCGCGTTACGGCGAGAGCATTACCGGTCCTTTCGCTCCGGTGCAGTATCTTTACGATTGTCCCGAAGATACCATGTACATAGCCGGATTCGTATATAACGCCAAGGCCCATCCGCACCTGTCCGATACCGGCGACCTGCTGGTCAGTTATAATGTCAATACCTCCGATTATAACGAATTGTTTAACAACGCCGATACCTATCGTCCGCGCTTCATCCGTTATTTTTTGCCCGGCGGCCCCAGCGGAATGGAACAGGGGCAAAACAATAATCCGCCCGCGCAGATAAAATTGTATCCGAATTATCCCAATCCATTTAACGGGGAAACGGTAATCAAATATTTTGTAGAGACGTTGCATGCAACGTCTCTACACGTCCAGGTAAACATCTACAACCTTCTTGGATCAAAAATCACAACATTGGTTCAGGCAGATAAAAAATCAGGTCTGCACGAAGTGCGTTGGAATGCAAGCCGCTTGAGCAGCGGCGTGTACTTCTGTCGTTTACAGGCCGGCGGACAAATCGAAACCAGGAAGATCATCCTGATGAAATAAAAATATCCTGATTTATAATCATAGCACCGGGCATCAATTCAATTATGGCCATCCTATCACTTCCCGCTCGCTACTAAAATTATGGAGCTATGGCTTTTTGTGTGGGTAAACCTGGTACCATGCTTCCAAATTACGAATGGTAGCGTTCGATTACGCCGAAGGCGTTTTATAACACAG
>CAYXRA010000271.1:0-1447 GCA_964467525.1 uncultured Calditrichaceae bacterium | reverse complement strand
GACAAAATGAGATAGACCGGGAACCCTGAAAGGGTTCGACAACTTTAGATAAATTTCGGCAATTAAGCCGGAAATATAGTTTTGAAATCGATGAACGTAATGTCTGGGATTGCTCGTGATGAATTGTCTGGCGCAGGAATTATTCTAAAACCCTTTCAGGGTTTAGGATTGTTGGCTCTATTCAGTCCCAGGGTGCTTCGCTACCCTGGGCTCTAATGTATAACTTTGCGGTAATGTTCATATTCTGTGCCTGGCCCTATGGCATTCTGTTTATGGCCCACCCACACTAAATGACACAGAACCAAAATTATGCCAGAATGCTGTAAAATCGCGGAAGTTTTCATTTTTTTGTTTACAACGGGATAAACATTTAGTAACTTCAAATTGTATTACGGATTGCATATTTAAATGAAGTGTTTATAAATAAATCATTAAACGGAGTTATTTTTAATTATAACCCGGAAATAATTAATAACAGGAGACAAAACTATGATCCGTAAAATGTTACTATTAGCGATCGTTTCGTTTTTGGTCATCCCCCTGCACAGCGCCACGCCGGTTATCGATGGCACATTTGACGGCGAAGGCGTATGGGGTACCCCTCAGGCCACAGCCGATGGTACGGCGGGCTGGGTAGATATTAATGTGGATAAGTTATATGTAACCTATGATGCCGACTACGCCTATTTTGCCGCTACTTTTCACAGCGAAGGTTATCCGGACGGCTGGATGCGCGTGGCTTTTGATATCAATGTTAAGGCGGACGGCGGCTGGAATTGTCCCTGGGGCGCGGCGGTCAGTTATGCCTACACGCCCGATGATGAAAAGCCGGATTTTGTGCTGATTGGCCGTTTGGGAAGCAAGTGGGCCGAGCTGCGCGACTGGAACGGCAGCGACTGGGGCGGCGACGGTATTAATATCTTTGATACCGAAATGAACTGGGATACCACCGCCTACAGCTACGTGGAAGGTCGCATAGCCAAGTCCACCCTCGGCGAGGCCGATCTCTGTGATGTACAATTTTATGTGAGCGGTGATAATGATACCGAGCACGGCGTATTCGATGCCTGTCCCGACGATGAAGTGATGACCGCGTGGAACGATCCCACAGAGTTGGATAATTATGCCCTCGATGTCCGGATCAAAGATCCTTCGGCAATTGCCGCTGAAGATATCAAAACACCGCGCCGTTTCAATCTGGAACAAAACTATCCCAATCCCTTCAATCCTTCGACAGTAATCCGCTATCAGTTACCACGGGCCAGCCGGGTACAACTGACTGTGTATAACGCGCTCGGTAAAAAAGTGGCTGCACTCGTGCAGACGGAACAAAGCGCCGGAACGCACCAAATCACCTTCAATGCCGCCCATCTGCCCAACGGACTCTATTTTTACAAACTGAATGCCGGTTCATTCGAACAGGTGCGAAAAATGGTGCTGATGAAAT
>CAYXRA010000270.1:0-4864 GCA_964467525.1 uncultured Calditrichaceae bacterium | reverse complement strand
AAACAGTCCACAATTCTGTGGGCAGGTCAACCGGATCTACCGAATGGCCCGAAATTAACTGATAAATCGGCAGAAAAATGTAGTTGAAAATTAATACGCCGTAAAAAATATAATTGAAAGTCGGACGCGCCCGGCGAACATAACTATCCTGACTCTGAACTTCCGTGGTAATCTGGCGCCGTAAGTCTTTTGCATCCTCCAGGTAGGCCTTTTCCAGGTCGGCCTCCATTTCCTTCTGCGCCTGTGCCGCGGCCAGGGTAATCTGGGTCATGGCGATTTTATTTTTATCCTTTTCATCATCACTGGTAAACAGGTTGTCCAGAACGCTGCCTACCGATGTCACCACCTGATCGAGTCCTGTGCTTAACAATTTTGAGTACCAGGCCATTTTGTATTCCCCCTATTCAAAGTAATTGCAGATTTAAGCGCTATTATCGTTTTATTCTATATCATTAAACCATTTCTGATCTTCAAATTTAATCCACGTTTCCGTGTCGTAATCCGTTTTCAATATCCAGGGAGTGTAATTATTCCGCATGTTTCCGAATCGGCTTAAGACACTCTGATGTACAACCGGCCTGTCTGTTCTGTCCTCCGGCCAGTAACGTATTTTTCTGCGGTATAAACGTCCGATAAATCCTTCTCTGGAATTGTGCATTTTGCCATCGGCATTTTCTGCGATTTTGACCTTATGGTCAGGATAGATGCGCAATCCTTCGGATACGGCCATTTGCAGTAGCCAGACCAGAGCAATATCCGAAAGTTCCTGTTCATTGTAGCCGCCGCCGACATCCGTATGCATGCCGCTGAACCATACCTGCTTTATTTTCTGATAATCCAGAGCCTTTTTGTTGAAAAGAACCGGATGAAAAGTTTTTCGCTCGTCATCGATAGCCAGCGCATGGAAGGCGTTTTCAACACTTGGACTGAGTGTAAAATTATGAAAGCGGTGCCGGAATCCGGGGATGCCGTCGAGCAGGACGCTGAGCGATTTAATGGGAATGCCCAGGGCGGCCACCGTGTCATAACAGCCCAAAAACCGTATGCGCGTCCACATGGTATGATGGCGTCTTACAAATTCGGCAGCTTTCTTTTTCCGCCGTTCTTCTTTGCGGATTTTATAGATGCGGTAGGCTTGTCCGATCAGCTCCGGACGCGACTTGGGCAGAATGCCGAAATAGTGAATAAAACTGGAAAGGGTGCGCATGGTTGCCGCGCCCCGGCTGAATCCGATCAGAAATATCCGGTCGCGGGATTCAAAATTTTCAAAGATAAAACGGTAGCATTGCTGAATATTTTTCGAAATGCCCATTCCGCTGATTTTGCCGCCGAGCTTTTGCCAGTTGGTGCCCAGTCCGGGATCGTAAAAAGCAATCTGCCGCGGGGTGCGGTCTTCGATCATGTTGAAACTTTTATAGACATTGGTATTGTGGCTCACCCCGCCTTCCTGACCGGTACCATCGGAAAAAACAACAATATTCTTTGGCATGTTTCATAATTCCTTCTATGTAATTTCAGTTTCGTTGAGCAGGGTATAGGTAAATACATCCCCGTAGCGTTGCGCGGAACGATCGCATAAATCCAAAAGTTCGTTAAAATCGGTTTCCTTTGAAAAAACCTGGCAGCCGGCCGACCACTTGTCAACCTGTGTCGATCCCTGCGGACGTGAGCCGGCCTTGTGAATATTTATGCCGAACATACCCTCATCCAGCCTATCCTCATCAAAATTCAAAACATCATCACGGTTATTGTCCCTGTAAACGGGCAGCGGACTGTTTTGCTGCAGGGCGCGGTAGCCTTTATGCAGACCGATGCGGTAAGCGCCGCGGTGTTGACCGGCCTTCAATACCGCCGTACCTTCCACATTCATCGGATTTTCCAGCCAGTATAAACCGGGATCGGTTGTAA
Source organism: uncultured Calditrichaceae bacterium (assembly GCA_964467525.1). Taxonomy (GTDB): domain Bacteria; phylum Calditrichota; class Calditrichia; order Calditrichales; family Calditrichaceae; genus CAYXRA01. The sequence continues at coordinate 2,956 of CAYXRA010000270.1, read as the reverse complement.
TTTCGTACGACCGGCTTTCCCATGTATTGTCATCGCGCCAGATGACATACATGAAATCATTGAAACGATTAACTGTCGGATCACTGGTGCGCACGCCCACCAGGTTCAAATCATAGTCCGGGCCATCGAAAACGGTATATCCCATATTGCGCATGGCCTGAATTATTTGTTCTGCTGTCCATGGTCCTTCCGCCATTGGTGTTCTCCTTCATTATTTTTCAAACGTATCGTTACTCTATGTATTTATTTTATCTGCTGATTGCATGGTTGATATTCCGGTTCACTTCGTTTCATCCAGTTCGGCAATGGTTTTATGGATGGTTTCCGGATTGTCCCGCAGACTGATCCCGTCGAACAAATTTATATCAGCAGCGATTTGCGGGATGTTGCCTTCCCTTTGCAGGATGATAAAATCGTTATACTTGAACAGTGCCCGTCCCCAGCAGGAGCCGATGGAAAATCGGGCGATTTTACCGTCGCGAATTGTAAGAAGCGCGCCGCCGATTTTTAGTTCCAGGTCAATGGTAAACTTAATTTCTCCCAGGGGTACATTATTGACAACGGGATTAATAGAAGGGGTGTGGACGGACTTGATAGTGTGCTTGGCCAGCGGGACATGAATGGTTTCATCCGGAGCGTAATTATTGGTGTCCAGATAATTGTCGAGATTACCGGATGCACACCAGGCATTTAGAATAATTCCGCGCAGATCAATTTTAAGCAGATCGCTGACATGCTCCAGCATTTTATTGAAATAGCCCGGCGGAACCGCTTTCTTTTTCAATCGCTCGGAAATGTCTTTTCTGACCGGATGCAGCGCTTCGCTCTGCATCAGATCGGGAAGATGCTTTTTTGTTTGTGCCTCGGCATCAAAAAAATAAGATAGTGCTGTGGAAGTTGCATTCATTTCGTTTTCTCCTTCCGCAAAGAAAATGTATTAAACGGTGGATTTTTGTTTTTTATTTTTGATGATTTTTGTGATATCCCTGCCGCCCAGCAACCGCTTCTGCAGTGAGGCAAGCCTGGACCATTTTTCTCCGGTGGCCAGTCGCGCCTGCTTGGGCCAGGTCTCCGGGTCCGCGTAGTAAATCTTGGCTGATTGCAGGATGTTGCGCAAATCCGCTGGGTTGCTGTCGGCCAATTGCTGAAAAGTAAGAATACCGGCTTCATTGAGTAGTTTGCCAATCACCGGCCCGATGCCTTCGATTTTTGTTAAATCATTGGGGCCGTTTTTTTCTTGCTGTTGGCTATGCTTGCGACTCAGATAGCGGCGTCTGTTAGTGCGAATTTTACGCGGATTGATGAGTCCCGCTCTGTGCGGCATGATTTCGGCACGACCAAAATCAAGGACCGGTTTAACCCGTATTTCGAATTTCTTTTCCTGTTTTTCTCTGAATTGGATCATTGGCTTACCAAAATCTTTTGATATTTTAAACCCGACATTGGGTTTTGCCCCTTTGATTTTTCGTGTTCCTGATTTTTTTACACCGGCGGTCAGTTTTGCCAGCCTGGGCCAGGCAAGAAGAACGGCTCCCCCCGTGAGCAAAATGGCTAAGCCGATTAACAGCGCGGGAAAATAGTTCACCGGATCAGGAACGTGCACCATGCCGGCAACATCGAAATAGATTGGCCTGTCATTAATTATTAGCTGAATTTGTCCCTCGTGATTTTCTCCGGCGGCAGCCTGGTAACCGATAACAATGGAATCAACCATTCCCGGAGCAATTTTCGCAGGAATCGGATTTATCGGATAGAAAGGTTCGGGGATATTCAGATTGATCGCCCGCTCTGTGCTGTCGCCATTGAATAAATAAATGGTTTTCCGCGCCGGGATGTCGGGATTGTCCCTTGTGAAAATCAGTTGGTTTAGCATTTCCGGGCTGACCGGCTGATTATCCACCTTAATTTCGAATCGATAGAGCGGATCGATGGCAATGGTTTCGGGTAAATTGATTGCAGCGATCTCAGGAATTGAATCGGGCAGTAACGGCAGCGTTTCCGCCAAAACTTCTCCGGCGATCCGAAACACAAATGGGCGGCGCTGTTTTTTGTTAAAGAAAATCAAAACGGAATCCTGAACGGAAAAGGCGGAATCCGACTGAAATGTAATAACCAGTGAATCCATACTTCCGGCCGGGATGCCATCGGGCATTCTTCCCCTGATTGTGAATCCGGGCGGTAAAATTACGGAATCCAGCAGCAGGTCGTCCGGTTCATCATTTGTAATTTTCAGGGTTTTAATACCGGGTGTATCCGGTGATTGACTGACGAAACTGATCTGCCTGTCAGCAGCGGGAGTAACCAGTTCCGAATCGGCCATAACAGTGATTTTGGGAACAGGCAGCAGGTCTACCATTCCGGATACCGGAATGCGTACCAGGTTTTGACCGGGATCGTTGGTTTCAAACTGCAGCGATCCCACAAACGAACCGGCGCTTTCTGCCGTAAGATTAACGTAAAACAGGCTGCTGCGATTCGGATTCAACGCCGAAGGAAAGGAACCATCCAGGGCAAATCCTGCATCTGCCTGTAATTGACCCAGTTCCAAAATTTCCCTTCCCTCATTGGACACTTCAAATTTTCGGATTACGGGTTCACCGATCTTTGTTATGCCGAAATCGATCGCCTCTATGGAAGCGATTGTGACAGCCTCACCGTCGATCCTGAGTCCCACTCGCGGACCTTTTCTTTCACCCAGTTGGGATTCAAGTGTTTTGGTGAAGGTCAGACCCGATATTTGAATAAAAACCGTGTATTTATCGGGCTTAAGGCGCTGAGGCACCTGAATGTACAACGCCGCTTTTGTATCCGACAAAATTTTATAGCCAAGGACCTCGATATCATAATCTCCGAACCGGACGGAATCGATTGCTTCAATATTATTAAATCCCTTTCCGCTTAACGATAGGGTGCCAGATTCGCCCGCCATAAGGGTATCCATGGCTGCTCTGTTTAA
>CAYXRA010000269.1:0-4939 GCA_964467525.1 uncultured Calditrichaceae bacterium | reverse complement strand
GTGCACGCTGTTTTCATTCTGAAATTCTTGTAGGGGCATGAAATTTCAGAGAGCGTGCATCGCCGGGTTTTAATTTTAAAATATAACTCTATGTTTGTTTCGAAAAAATGGTAACAGCAACGACAAAAGGAATTAATTAATGATACCGAAAGAGAAATTTGCCGACCGATATCTGGCGACACAATTAATAGAGCAACTGGGACAAGAATTTGCCGTCGTAAAAAATCCAGTCTACGTTCATCCGCCATTCGAATTGTATCCATTATCAAAGAAAATAAATCAACCGGTTGCCGGACTGAAGGCCGCCGTTATGGACATGGACGGCACAACCACGTCAACGGAAACGCTGTGTATCCATTCACTGGAATATATGGTACGCCAGGTTTCCGGAAGACCGACCACAACAGACTGGCAGGGGCTGGACAGGCAGGTCGATTACCCGAACATCATCGGTAACAGCACCACCAGGCACGTCGAATATCTGGTCAATAAATATAGTCCTGCTTTCGAATCAGATGCCCTTAAACGTACCTATTTCAATGCCGCGGCCTGGTTTCTCGTTTATGGCAAAGATCCGACGCGGGTCAGTGAAGTCAAAAATAACCTGTTAAACCTGGGATGCAAATCAATGCTCACCGATCAGAACTTAATCAAAAGTATTGATTCAGAAAATCTCGAAAATACTTTAGTTTCAAAGTTGGTGCAACGTTACGGTGATCACCTGAAAACCGATTCTAAATCGGATTTAGTGCGTATCGGTATAGATATCTATTATCAGCGCTATCACCATATTTTAACATTAATCGAAAAAGCTCAGCGCGATAAGCTTGCTGCAATCCTGCCGGATCGGAAAAATACCCGTTTAATCGAACCGATGCCCGGGATCGGTGAATTCATCGCCCTTGCAAAAGGATGGCTGGGAGAAGAAGCTGCGCTTTTAAAAAATCAACTCGCGGATTATCTGCCGGATATTTCCAGGCAGCGTCTGAATGAGCCGCGGATCGCAGCGCATTTAAATCGACTGAGCAGGATATTCAGTGAAAATCCTTTAAAACTGGCCGTAGTTACTTCATCCATATATTACGAAGCGCATATTGTAATATCGGAAGTCATGCGCGTTCTGCAAACGCAGGTAGATGACTGGCCGCTCAGCGAAAAGCGCAGGACGATGATAACGCAAGCGCTTTCTGACTATCACAATGTTTACGATGGATTTGTAACGGCCAGCGATTCCAGTGAAATCCGCCTCAAGCCACACCGCGATTTATACAGTATTGCTCTGCATCAGCTAGGCATCGCCACCGATGATTTCGATAAGGTAATCGGTTTTGAGGACAGTGAAAGTGGTATCATCGCCATGCGCGCCGCGGGTATCGGATTATGTCTTGCCGTTCCCTTCACCGATACCCGGCACCATGATTTCCGCGCTGCATCACACGTTTTACACGAGGGATTACCGGAAATAATCATCAGGCATAATTGTTTTTTAAAACTGTAAAATTTTGAATCTTGTAACTATTGGAAAATTAATGGGAAAAAACAGAATATTTCATGTCATTTCAAATACGCACTGGGACAGAGAATGGCGCTTTACCTTTCAAAAAAATCGACAGATGCTTGTCGAAATGATCGACCGGTTGCTGGAAATACTGGAAACGGAGGAGGCCTACAGGACCTTTCATCTTGACAGTCAGACCATCGTCCTGGAAGACTATCTTCAGGCCCGTCCGCAGAAAGAAGCACAGTTACGAAATTTAATCAAAGAAAAGCGTATTCTGGTCGGGCCATGGTTTATTCTGCCGGAGGAATTTCAGGTGGGCGGGGAATCGCTGGTGCGTAATCTGTTACTGGGCCATCAAATCGCCGAAAAATTCGGCCATGTGATGAAAGTCGGCTATTCGCCCTTTTCCTGGGGACAAATTTCGCAACTGCCACAGATTTACAAAGAATTCGGTATCGATGTGATCATGTTTTATCGCGGCGTCAATAGCCTGGACAGCGAAAAAGCGGAATTCATCTGGGAAGGCGCCGACGGTACGAAAACGCTGACCTCGCGCTTTTCGACCATGCCCCGCTACAATTTCTATTTTTATATTTACCGGCCGGTCATTCACAACGAACAGATTCCGGATGTCGGGTACAAGTGGGCCCGTGGCGGTCTGCCTTTTCACTTTGCTGATAAAAATCTCAAAGATGAAGATTACAATCTGCTGAGTCCCAATGATTATTATTTTTCGGAAAACCTGAAACCAGCCGTTGAATCTATTATACAAGATCAGGCCGATGACTTCACTACGCCGCATATTTTCTGGGCCGAGGGACACGATTCAAGCGGCCCGAATATCAAAACCGTGCGCATCATTAAAGAGGCCGATACCCTGCTTCCCGATGACCGGGTTATTCACAGCAATCTTGAGGATTATGCAAAAGCGCTAAAGGGTTCTGTGGATTATGAGAAACTGTCTTTGGTCGAAGGTGAGCGGCGCAGCAGTCAGTTTGACCGCCGGTCGGGCAATTTGTACGGTTACACGACCTCGGCGCGCATGTACCTGAAACAGATGAATTTCGAAACGGAAAAATGGCTGCAATTTTATGCCGAGCCTTTTAATGCCATTGCTTCGCTGTGCGGACTGGATTCGGATGACCGCTATCCGGATATCGCATGGCATTTGCTTCTGCAGAATTCCGCCCACGATTCCATCGGCGGCTGCAGTCTCGATGAAATCCATGAAGATATGGTGAATCGATACAAACAATCACAGGAAATATCCAAAGGACTCTTCGGTCGCGCCGCCAAGCATCTGGCAAAACATATTGATCTGAAACAATATCCCGAAGATAGTATCCATCTTGTGGCCATTAATCCGCTGACAACCGCCTGCAGTAATATCATTGAAGCATTTATCGATATACCCGCTGAACAGGATATGGGCAGTATTACAATAAAATCCCTGCAGGGCGATGCGGTGCCGTTCCAGCAGATCAGCAGCGCGTCCGCCGAACCGGTGCTGGAGCAGATGATCGATCGGCCACAGTATTTCAGCATGCAGCGTTATCATGGCTTTATCAAGCTGTCCGATGTCCCGGCGATGGGAATCAAAACAATGCGGGTGTTGCCGTCCGAACAACACGAAGCGCAGGGCGCTGATTCAGGGCGCATTGAAAAGCAATTGCCGGTCATTGAAAATGAATTTCTCAAAGTCAGTGCTAATAAAAACGGTACGGTCAGCATATTTGATAAAGAAACCGGCCAATTATTTCAGAATTTGGCATATTTTTACGATGAAGGCGAAGCGGGTCACGCCTGGGTGCACGAGCCGGTACAGCCATGTTATGACACGCTGGATTCGGAACCGAATATTGAATTAATATTGAATGGCGCTCTCATTACGGTATGCCGGATAAGCCATCATCTCTATTTGCCGGGTACACTTGAAGAGCGAAGCACGGGTAAACGCTCGCAGATCGTCCCGATTGAATTGAAGGTAATTCTGAGGAAGCATGCCCGCCGTGTTGAATTTGAGGTCAATCTTGAGAATACGGTAAAATGCCACCGTCTGCGGATGATGTTTGCTTATCCGTTCAAAGCCGATTATTCCTGGGGTGAGGGGCAGTTTGATGTGGTAAAGCGCTCAACGGATAGACCGGATACCGGCGACTGGATTGAACAGCCCATGTATGATTATCCGCTGCATCATTTTGTAGACCTGAACGACGGCAAAAACGGCGCTGCCATTATCGTTGACGGGCTCAAGGAATATGAAGTTCTGGAAGATAAACGAACGGTGGCACTGACGCTCCTGCGGGCTTTTAACTACGTAATTCAGCCCAGTTCCAAACAGGACTATTCCTGGCAACCGGGAGCGCAATGTCCTGGTAAACATCACTATCGTCTGGCTTTCTATCCGCACGCCGGAAACTGGCAAGAAGGCAATGTCTATCCGCAGGCTTTACGGTTCAACAATCCGCTTAGTTTGTTTCAGATCGGCAGAGCTGAAGGCGAAATACCCGGCGAAACATCATTTTTATCCGTCGAACCGGAAAATCTGATTTTCAGCGCGCTGAAGAAATCCGTTACTGAATCAGATAACAGCCTGATCTTACGCCTGTATAATCCTACTGAAAGTAAAATAGACGGCAGTATTCGATTTTATCATCATCTGCGCGCAGCAGAGCAGGTTAGCATGGAAGAAAAAACGCTGAAAAATCTGCAGATCGAAAAAAATCATTTAATAAATATTGAAATCGCTGCCAAAAAAATCATTACATTGAGATTAATATTTGCTGAGGGATAGTAACTTATGAAATATCCATAATTTAGCATACACAAGAAGGAATGATTAAATCAAAAAGTTAAGTCTGTAGGGCTAAAAAATTTAACAATAAAAACGGAAAAAGCCCCACCCCTTCACCCCTCCCCACGCGTGGGGAGGGGCGGGGGCGGGGGAGGGATTAAACCGATGAAAAATTTTTATTTACTCGTTTTCATTATTTTATTATCCACAACGCTATTTGCCGATGAAATCGTCTGGACCGAGCAGAGTACATCACTGCCGGATGGCGTCAAATTATTCAAGGGTACGCGCAACAATCCCAAATTACAGGCTTTTTACCTGGATGTGGATTTGAATGTTCAGGATATCGCCATACGACCTTACATCACTTCCAGTCCGAAAACCGTGCCGGTATTCACCACCAATGTCGGCGCCTATGCGGCAATCAACGGCGGATTCATGGCCGGCGCGACCTCTGTCTCCACAGTCATTTATCCGGTGGGACAGATAAAAGCCCAAAATGTGCAGACCGTTAACCGTGAACATGTAACCGGTACGGCTGATCCCTATCCGGTCATCCGCAGTTTGTTCAGTATGGATACCTCCGAAGCCATGTCCGTGGACTGGATTTACCATTTCAGCGGCGCCATCGATGATTTGTACAA
>CAYXRA010000268.1:0-4951 GCA_964467525.1 uncultured Calditrichaceae bacterium | reverse complement strand
GAACCCCATCCCATCTCCATGTCCGCATGGGGAATTTGCAGAATGGGAAAAAGAACCCCCTCCCCCGTCCCCTCCCCATGTCGACATGGGGAGGGGTGCAGGGGTGGGGTCTCTTGCTCCCCGTCCCGTCTCAGGTGGGGCCTCCCATTTTATCTTGTACCTTTCCCCATTAATCCCTATATTTATCCAGGTCTACTTTCCAAAATCAATGTCAGAAAATATTCAGAGACGTCTTATGAAACGATTGATGATTTTCCTTCTTTTTTCATTCATCTTTTGTCTTTTTTCATTTTCCCATGGGCAAACCGCTAAAATGCACCTGACCGGCAAAGCCGAATTGCTTTCCAATGAAAGGGTTGGTAAACGCGACAGCAACGGTAATTTTTGTGCAGCAATTCAGGTGATTTCCGATATGGATGGATTCAGTTACCAGTCAAACAATGGTGTTGAAGATGTTGATGACGCCCCTGGCCGTGATATGGTTTACCTGCAGGCCGGCGAACGTGTGCTTGAAATCTATAAAAGCGGCTATGAACCGTTAAGGATTATTTTCTCGGAAATTGGCATTAATCTTGAACCGCAGCAGGTATGGAAAATTAAAGTGACCGGTGAAGCAAAACCCGGAAACACCTTAATGGTAACCTTTTTTGTTCAGCCTCAGGATGCGCAAATTTCTATTAATGGAAAAAGGGCCACCAGCGGACAGGCCGTAAAACTGAGCAAAGGCAGCCATAATCTGCGCATCAGCAGGGAAGGTTATAAAACCAAAGAAGAAACCATCACCGTTTCCGAACAGAGCGTGGTGTTTAATTACACCCTTTCCGAAGTGCAACTGCAGGCCGTGCAGATTAAATCCGTACCTACAGAAGCACAGATTTTATTTAATGGACAAGACGAAGGCTTAACTGATAAAGGGCTGTGGCAATATCCGGGCAGTTACCGTTTAAAACTGATAAAACCGGGTTATGTGGAAATCGATGAAACGATAACGGTAACCGAGGGTGGCAATAATATTTTCAGTTACCGTCTGGAAAAGAACAGCGGCACGTTGAGCCTGAATATGACACCGACAGACTCGAAAGTATTAATCAACAAAAAAGACTATTCCGGACGCTCCGCCATAGAGCTGGCGCCGGGACGTTACAAAATTGAGCTCAGTAAAAGCGGATACCGGCCAGAGAGCGAAACGATAACCATTGAACGCGGACAGACGCTGACCAAAACATACAACCTGACCGCCCGCACCGGCCGCCTGCAATTCAGCATCCAGCCCTTAAACGCCAGCGTAACTTTAAAACGAAACGGCCGCAATGTGGATAGCTGGTCTGGGATGAAAATGCTGAATGATTTGCCCGTTGGCAGTTATGAATTAGAATGCCAGGCAAATGGTTACGACAATAAAACCCGAAACGTAACTATTGCCGAGGATAAAACGGAAATTGTGGATATAGAGCTGGATAAACGCGCATCGACTCAAAGAAAAAAGGATTTAACAGGTGCGCCATCAGGTGCAACAGGCACGGTAACCGACATTGACGGCAATGTGTATAAAACGGTAAAAATTGGCAATCAGGTCTGGATGGCGGAAAATTTAAAAGTGACACGATACCGCAATGGCGATCCAATACCCAATGTTACCAGTAATTCACAATGGAAAAGCCTTAGAAGCGGCGCTTACTGCAATTACGATAACAAGGCTTCCAACGCAGCAAAATATGGCTGTTTGTATAACTGGTTTGCGGTCAACGACAGCCGTAATATTGCTCCTGAGGGTTGGCATGTGCCGACAGACGAAGAATGGAAACAACTGGAAATGTACCTGGGCATGAGCCAGAGCGAAGCGGACGATGACGGCTGGCGCGGGACGAATGAGGGCGATAAGCTAAAAGCGACTAGCGGCTGGTATCTAGACGGCGAAGGAACCAATGAAAGCGGTTTTACGGCTCTTCCGGGCGGTTACCGTAAAGACAACGATGGTACCTTCTACCCTAATGATAGCCACGGTCGCTGGTGGTCTGCTACTGAGAGTGGTAGTACCGGCGCCTGGCACCGCTACCTGCATTTCAGGCATTCAGACGTCTACCGCGGCAGCAGCAGTAAGCGACTCGGCTTTAGTTTGCGGCTTGTCAGGGATTGACCCCGTGAGATAGAACAATATGTCATATTAACGCTCTGTGTAGAGTTTATCTCACGGGGTTGACTATTTTACCATTTGACTATTTTATCCCGCCTGCGGCGGGGTCGAAATTTTTTTTCTAATTTTCCCCCTTTGAAGGGGGTTGGGGGGATGTAAGATAATGACAAAATATGATGAATTACCGGTTTACCCCGTGAGATAAGCTATGTTTTATTTTGTTTACGTTTTAAAAAGTGAAAAGGATGGCAACTTTTATGTAGGCTATACGGCTGATTTAAAAAATCGTTTAAAATGCCATATTGAAGGTAAAGTTCATTCAACGAAAAACCGTTTACCATTAACCGGGTGGCAGAAGAAGCAGTTAGAAAGTTAGAAAGTTGAAAAGTGAATATTAGCCGCTTTGAGGATATAATTGCCATGCAAAAGGCTAAAGAATTAACGATTCAACTTTATGAACTTTTTAACTTTAAACTGTAGTTTTGACTGTTTAGCCGGAGTTGCCCGTTGCCGTGGCGCGGGCAAGCGTGCATTTTAAATCCGGCGGCCCTCTGGCCTCTTTTAGAGGTTAGGTATAATCTTCACTTTTCCTGAAAATGGAACTGTGATCAATGAAGTGGTCGCTTTTTACGGCTCTTCCGGGCGGTTACCGTAACTACAACAATGGTACCTTCAACAATATAGGTAACAACGGTAACTGGTGGTCTGCTACTGAGAGTGGTAGTACCAGCGCCTGGACCCGCGGCCTGCATTACGGTAATTCAGATGTCCGCCGCAGCTACTACCGTAAGCGAGTCGGCTTTAGTGTGTGGCTTGTCAGGGATTGATCCCATGAGATAAATAAAGTATATAAATTATTAAACGACGTTTTAATCTGGTATCTTATGGGGCTCACCCCGTGAGATAGTGTATATCAATAAACTTAAAACTGCTACCATAACCTATATCTCACAAGGTTAATCCGTGAAAAAACTAATTCGCACCATTAACTGAACAATTTGCCATAGAAAAATTTTAGTTGTACATTGAGATATTATCTGTACAATTAAAGGGATGTTCAATGAAAAAAACAACCTTCAGCGAGATGCGCCGCCGGGCTAAATTCTATTTCGATGCCGTGGAAAACGGTGAAACTGTTACCGTTACCCGGCGCGGTAAGGCCATCGCTAAAATAGTACCGGCCAGTCACCGGGAAACGCGATCCTGGCAAAAACCGGCGCTGCGCCTCTCTATCCCCGGCGCCGAGATCAGTCAGATGATCCGTGATGATCGCCGCGAAAGGAATCAATGAACATCTTTTTCGATTCTTCGGCCTGGGCCAAACGTTATATCGAAGAAAAGGGAAGTGATGTGATTGAATCGCTATGTCAGCAAGCCGATCAGATTACGCTGTCCGTGCTATGCATACCAGAGATCATTTCCGCTTTTGCCCGGTTGCGACGGGAAGCCAAATTATCAGAAGATCAGTATCTTCAATTAAAAGAAGTCCTGTTCGATGAAATCCGCGATGTACGACTGATCAATCTGACTCATGAAGTCCTGCACGATTCAGTGAAATTGCTGGAAAAATACAACCTGCGCACTCTGGATGCTTTACACATTGCCTGTGCACTGAGTGTACCGATTGATTTGTTCGTAACTGCTGATCGAAAGCAGAAAGTAGCTGCGGAGGGTAGAGGATTGAAGGTATGAGAACCCCCACCCCCCTCCCCCATCCCCTCCCCATGTTCGCATGGGGAGGTCCAAAGGACTCCCGTGGAGGGCGAAGGGGTGGGGCATCTTGCCGACCCCCGGCCCGCCTCAGGCGGTTGCAGGGATGGGGCCTCGTGTTCTATTTTGATAATCGTGTCAATCGTATCAAAAACGGGATGCGGGTATTGATCGGATGTCAAATAATTCTTACCTTTGCGTATGAATATTAAACAAAAGTAAGGAATAAGAAAATGCTGCAAGCTGCAATTACATCCAAAGGACAGATAACGATTCCCAAAAGTATCCGGGAAGCGCTGCATCTTTCGCCGGGCGATAAAATCGGATTTATCCTTTCCGCTGAAGGTGAAGCCAGTATCCGGCCGATTTCAAAATCCGCTTCCGATGTATTTGGCCTGCTTTCCGGTTCGGTAAAGAAAGCCCGGTCTGTCGAAGAAATAGATAGTGCTCTGAAACAGGCATTTAAGCAGGGTAAATTATGAAAGCATTGGATACCAACATCCTGGTACGTTTTTTATTGAATGATGATACATCACAGGCGGCGCGTGTTTTACAACGATTTCAGGAAGCGGAACAGAATGATGAGCGGTTTCATGTACCCATACCGGTCGTGCTTGAGCTTATTTGGGTACTAAGTTCCGTATATGAAATAGCCAAAAGTGATCTGATATTGGCCATCGAAAATCTGCTTTCAATGCCGATAATGGAATTTGAGAAAGCGGAAGCGGTATTCAGGGCGCTGCTCGAAGCAAAAAAGAGTAATTTTGATCTGGCAGATTTATTGATTGCATTTTGCTCAAAAGCTTCGGGCGCCGAAGCGATTCTGACGTTGGATAAAAAAGCGGCAAAGCATCCGTTATTTCAAGAACTATAACGCCCCCTCCCCCATCCCCTCCCCATGCAAACATGGGGAGGTCCAAAGGACTCCCGTGGAGGGTGCAGGGGTGGGGCATCTTGCGTGCAGAGGTGGGGCTCTTGACGATCCCGTCCCGCCTCAGGCGAACCTGGAATGGGGCCTCGTGAAACAACCCCTCCCCCGTCCCCTCCCCATGCAAACATGGGGAGGTCCAAAGGACTCCCGTGGAGGGTGCAGGGGTGGGGCATCTT
>CAYXRA010000267.1:0-4973 GCA_964467525.1 uncultured Calditrichaceae bacterium | reverse complement strand
CCTGAGTGATACTGTTAATGCGCTCGGAAATAACATTCAGACTATTTTTCAATTCATTAACTGCTTCTTTGAGCGATGTAACCTCATCACTGCGCTGTGTCGTTTCCTGTGGCGTTTCAGCAATTGGCGGATTATGTCTCCGGAAGAAGCGATAACCGCGTCCGCGTCCGAAAAATCCGAATCCCAGGCCGCGCCCAGGACCTTTGGCAAATCCGGGACTATCGGAACCGGCGCAGTAGCCCATTTGTCTCCCGGTCATTGAGCCCTGGCCCACAGGACCGGTACGATCACCTCTTGGCATAAGATACCCTCCTTTATCTTTATAATGATTGTTCCGTTAAAAGACGCTTTTTATAGCGTTCATAAGCTTCCTGAATGGATCCGTAGCCAATGCCGCCCCAGACCTTTATGCCTGCTGTTTTTAATACACTTGCCGCTTTGGGCCCCACCTTACCGGTGATCAGTTCTTTTACACCGGCTTCAACGATGGATTGAGCGGCACTGGTGCCGGCGCCCTGAGCGGCTTCAACATTGGATATGTTGTCAATAAAATCGGTCTCACCGGTTTCAGTATCGACTACAAAAAAACCCCTGGCCCGTCCGAAACGTATATCGATCGGATCCCGCCAACTGTTTCCACTGGTAGTAAATGCTATTTTCATAAGATGTCACCTGGTTTTTTAATTTAAAGATTAAACATTAATTAAAGCTGCATATTGTCAGCCTCAGCAATGTGCCGGATACAAAAAACATCATATCGTCGGTAATCGCTAAGGACAACAATGATTTATTTTAAGCCTTTTAAACAAATTCAGTTAATTCATTGTTTTTATGCGCATCAAGGGCTTCTTTAACGTTTAGCTCACCGGCGCCGATATATATTTTAATTTTTGATTCTCTTAAAACCCTGGCGGCATTCCCGCCCGGCCCGTTGCCGGTAATCAAAATATCCGGTTTAAGTTCGAATAGCTTTTGTGCTGTCTTGGGTCCTGCGCCATGGGCAACTTCGGCTATATCACGATTGTCGTAGAAAGAAAGGTCATCGTTTTTTTCATCGTAAAGTAACAGGTATTCCGCTCTGCCGAAGCGCGGGTCTATTATAGAGTCCCAACTGCTGCCTTTGCTTGTGAAGGCGATTTTCATTTTTTAATTTCCTCTTTTTCAAGTAATTTTTTAATCTTTTCCCAGCTTGCTTTAATCAAGTCCGCTAATTGAGTATGATTTTCTTCAACGATGGTGCGGCCGTTTACCATGGCTTTGGTAAACGATTCATCGTAGGGCAGACTGGCGATGAAATCAATATCTTCTTTTTCCAGATATTCCATTATATCCCGGGCGATTTCCCGGTTCAGGTCCGCCTTATTGATGATACATCCCACCGGTATACTGAAGCTCTGAACCAGCCGGTGAATGCGGATCAGGTCGTGTAAGCCTGACACGGTTGGTTCGGTAACCAGCACGGCATAATGGGCGCCGGACAGCGATGAAATCACCGGACAGCCGATACCGGGCGAACCATCGACCAGTATGAAATTTTTATCATGATGCCTGGCCAGCAATTTGGCTTCATTTTTTACCTTTGCCACAAGTTTGCCCGAATTTTCAGCACCGATCCCAAGCCGGGCATGGACCATCCTGCTACCGGTTTTAATGTCGGAAATAAACCATTGACCGACATTCTGTTCATCCATAGTGATCGCATTTTCAGGACAAACACGCGCACAGTATCCGCAGCCCTCGCAATTGATCGAATCGATGGAGTATTGATTATCATTAAATACAATCGCTTCAAAACGGCAAATCGTTGTACATACACCGCAGCCGCCGCAAAGCTGCTGGTCGATTTTAGCCAGCTTTCCGCTGGAAAAGTCTTCGCTGTGGACGAAATTCGGCTGCAGAAGCAGATGCATATCGGCGGCATCGACGTCACAATCGGCTACAATAATATCCTTGCCGCCGAGCCAGGCAAACGAAGCGGTGATCGATGTTTTGCCTGTGCCTCCCTTCCCGGAAATGACGACGATTTCTTTCATGATACACCGGCTTCCCGGAGCTGATAAAGGTGGCTCATAATCGCTTTTAGCTGCGCGCGTACTTCCGGAACATGCCTGTAGATTAATTCGCCGCGGGAGTACAATTCAGCAATGCGCCGGTCATTTGGAATCAGAGCCAGAACGGATATGTCCTCATCACGGCAATAATCCAACACATCGTTGTTACCGATGCCGTGCCGGTTGAGAACAACGCCGAACGGTTTATTTAATGCGCGCATGGTATCGACGGCCAGTTTCAGATCATGCAGGCCGAATGGCGTCGGTTCGGTAACCAGTATAACAAAATCGGCGTCCCTCACCGCTTCAATCACCGGGCAGGAGGTGCCGGGCGGTGCGTCATAAATCTCGATGGCATCATTCGTACTCAGTTTATCGATGTACTTTTTTGTCTGTGCGATCAGCGGAACAGCCTGTTCCTGACCGATATCCAGTCGGCTTTCGACAAAGGATATATTCTCATGATTGAAGTGTTTTAGTTCTCCCATTTTTTGCGGAACCATCTTAAGGGCAAAATCGGGACATAATTCGGAACAGGCGTAACAGCTATGGCAAAGTTCGGGAAAAATCATGATTTGTGTACCCAGCTTAATAACCGCGTGAAAGTTACAGACTTCCTGGCATAAGTTGCACAGCGTGCACTGACCCTGCCATTCCGGAATCATTTTGAATTTTTCTTCCGCATGGCGCAGGCGGCCTTTTATGAAAAGTCCCGAGTTGGGCTCCTCAACGTCCAGATCCGTAAGAATAACCTTATCGGTTTCGGCAAGATAGGCCGCCAGATTGGTTGACAACGTTGTTTTTCCCGTTCCGCCCTTCCCGCTGGCAATGGCAATTTTCATAATAATTCCATTTAATGACTACAGGGATTATCCCCGGTTTGTAGTTGATTGTTCAGGTACTGTTCAACAAGTTTTGCCGGAGAATCGGCCTGCACACCCATGCATACCTCAATATTTTGCCGGGCAAAGAGCTGGTGGGCTTTTTGTCCCATTCCGCCTGAGATAATCACGCTGACACCCTGTTCAGCCAGGAAGCGCGGATATACGCCCGGCTGATGCACCGGAGGGGTTAAAAACTTTTCATTGATCACCTTACCGTCTTCGGTTTCGATGATGGCAAATTTCTCACAATGACCGAAATGAAGACAAAGCTGCCCGTTTTCAGTAGGAACTGCAAATTTTTTGTTCATGTAAAAATCCTCACTTTTTGTTTATCAATTCTTCTCTGACCATGGCATGGCCGCAATTGGGACATTTGAGTTTGGTGCATTTCACACCCTGCTGATGGGGAACCTTTTCGCCGCATTTGGCGCAGACACAATAGCCTCCCGGGCCGAACGCACCGCCCCTGTTGCGACCCCTTCCGCCGCCGAGTCCCAGGCCGCGTCCGCTGCCCGGGGCATCATTATTTTTAAAAAACATCATTTGGATTCACCTCGATTCTTTTTTTTATGTCCTTTGGGATCTGGTATAAAATTTTGTGCCGAATCTTCAAAAATATCGGAGCCGCATCTGGGACAACCGGCCGGTTTACGTTTAAAAGGGACGACTTCTTCATCGCCGCAGCGGCCGCAGCGACGGCGCGTGTTTTTGAACTCGACGTTACCACCTTCAACTATCAGTTCCATCCCATCGACAAGGGCGCGGGCAATTTTATTTCTGGCCTTTTCTATCAGCCTGGTGAATGTCGGTCTCGAAATACCCATCTGCCCGGCAGCCTGTAAATGTTCCATACCCTCATAATCCGCCAAACGGACGGCTTCGTATTCATCAACCGCGAGGATAATGGTTGTCAGCAGCTTACGGGGCACCCCGCCCGGTTTAAAGCTTTGAAAATTAGGCGGCAAATCGATGCGCCGCTTTCGGTACGGACCTCTCATGTACAACTCCTATATGAACATAAGTTCATTTTATGAACGAATATAATGAACATAAGTTCATTATGCAAGCTATTTTTTTTACAGTCGGTTGACCACTGACAGCAGTTATTTCAGGTTAGGCTGGACTTTTTTTGTGGTTTGCGGAGATTGGTTTTAAGAACGGTTATGGCGGATAATCGACGCGCTAAACGACTAAGTAATAAATGCGATTGCAGGGAATTTGCTGCCGTATATCCGATGTCTGTTTATCTATAATAGTTGGTAAACTTGCTTCCAGCCGGGCCTTTGCTTCTTCCGGCCGTTATCATGTCACAGATAATTCAATTGTCCCGGTAATTTGCGGGCAGGCTTTGTTCAGTTGATGTATCTAACCGGTTTTTATGTCGGCCTGGCGGATATTTGATGCGATAACCGGCGTGAAAAGGATTCATAAGATCAATGGCGTTCTTATTATACCGACGTCCGATATGCAGGATTGCAGAGCGCAGAAATTTTTTAAAAGCGGGACAAGGCAAAGGATAAAGACGCAGTTAAGATCAGGAAGACTTAAACGCATAAAAAAGGGCTGCATTCACAAATGCAACCCTTGATGGTACACCTGCAGGGACTCGAACCCCGAACCAACTGATTAAGAGTCAGCTGCTCTACCAATTGAGCTACAGGTGCATAAAGGGTGCAAATTTAATATTTTAGCCCACGCAATGCAAATCTCTGTCTTTTGTTTTAAAGCACAAGTTGAGCGTTACTACAATGAAGTTGAATTATTGCATTTTATTTTACCCGGGCTTGGGTTCGCTATCGGATTCGCTATCGAAAAAGGGCAACGTCGGTCGCGATTCCGGCTCCGATGGAAAACCTGTGTTATCCTCTTGTGAATTATTGATTAATCAATTCATAGGTTAACGCAATTGACACGGGATCAGATTTCGAAATAATGAAACATCCATGATTTTGCAAACAGACAAAGGGATGATTAAATACCCTCCACCCCTTCGCCCCTCCCCCGATGAATCGGGGGAGGGGTTGGGGAGGGGGCTCTT